>JBGAKU010000370.1:0-4221 GCA_044224255.1 Geminicoccaceae bacterium | reverse complement strand
GACGGCGGCGCCTTCAGGCGAAATCCGATCAGGGAGATGTGCAGGCAGGCCCGGTCGGGCGGGTGGCCGCGCGAACCGGTCTCGTCATGGAGTGACCAGGCAAGCCGCGCGGCACGCTCGGCACCGGCCCGGTCCGGAAGAACCCCGAAGAACAGCCTGTGCGACGGTCCGGCAGCGATCTCGAACTCCGGGAAGGAAAGCTGAGCGGGCATGGTGGTCGAGTATGGCACGGACAAGCGGTGGGGTCGAAGGGCGGCGTTGACGGGGCGGTAACGGTCTTCGGGTAGATTGGCGGATGGTGGAGCAGGGGTGGCGCCAGGACGGGAGCCCGAGCGCAGCGAGGGCGGACGGACGGCAGGGGTCGGGGTTGCGGGCGGCCGAAGGGGGTGGTGCTGGCGGCTGAGCGGGTGTGACGTGCAAGGGCGACTTGGGTTGGGACGGGCAGAAGCTGGGTTCGGTTGCGACACCAACCTGACCGTGAGACCATCGATGCCAGCGGCATCGATCCGGTCCCGCAGGGACGGCGGCCAAGAAGCCGCCGAGGGCGAATGACCGAGGAGACGATGAGCCTGCGGGCGCTGATCGAGAAGGCGCCCGAGGCCGACCTGCTGTGCCTTGATGATCGGCTTTGCCGCCCAGCGGCTGATGGAGCTGGAGGTCGGCGAGCTGGCCGGTGCGGCCTATGGCGAGAAGAGCGCCGAGCGGCTGGCGCAGCGCAACGGCTACCGCAGCCGCGACTGGCAGACCCGAGCCGGCACGGTCGAGCTCAGGATCCCGAAGCTCCGGAAAGGCTCCCACTTCCCGGGCTTTCTGGAGCCACGCCGCCTGTCAGCTTCGCTGACATCCCTCCGGGGGATCGGGCAAAGCCCGATGGCGGAGAAGGCGCTCACCGCGGTCATCCAGGAGGCTTACGTCCAAGGCATCCCGACGCGCTCCGTGGATGATCTGGTCAAGGCGATGGGCATGGGCGGCATCTCAAGCCAGGTCAGCCGGCTGTGCGGGGAGATCGACGACCGGGTAAAAGCGTTCCTTGACCGGCCGATCGAAGGTGATTGGCCGTATCTGTGGCTCGACGCGACCTACGTGAAGGTCCGCCAGAACAGTCGGGTCGTGTCGGCCGCGGTGATCGTCGCGGTGGGCGTCAACAGCGACGGCCGCCGCGAGGTGCTGGGCCTGGACATCGGGGCCTCGGAGGCGGAGGCATTCTGGACGGCGTTCCTGCGCAAGCCCCGGCAGCGCGGCCTGCGCGGCGTCAAGCTGGTGATCTCCGATGCCCATGACGGGCTCGAGGCGACCGTTGCCAAGCTGCTCCACGCCTCCTGGCAGCGCTGCCGGGTGCACTTCGCCCGCAACGCCCTGGCCTATGCCGGCAAGAACGGCCGCCGCGTCGTCGCGGCCTTCATCGCCACGGCCTTCGCCCGGAACGACGCCGAGACCGCCAAGGCTCAATGGCGCCCTCGCCGGGCCTGACGCCCGGCGTGCCTGCGGCACCGGATCGACAGCTATGCTGTCGATGATCGCCGACCAGCTCCGGCCGACGCTACCCAAGCTGGTCACCCTGATGGACGAGGCCGAGACCGACGTGCTGGCCTACATGGCCTTCCCGGCGGCCCACCGCACCAAGCTGCACTCGGTCAACCGCTCGAACGCCTGAACGGCGAGATCAAGCGCCGCACCGACGTGGTCGGCATCTTTCCCAACGAGGCCGCGATCACCCGGCTGGTCGGCGCCCTCCTGCTCGAGCAGTCCGACGAGTGGGCGGTCCAGCGGACCCGCTACATGACCCTTGAGACGATCGCTCCCCTCAGCGACAGTGCCAGCGTCAGGCTGCCGATCCTGGCCACCTGACCAAGCCAGCCCTGCTGGCATCGTGGCGACCAACGCCAGCTACACCACGCCAGGGGACGCGATCCCTCGCGGGTGGCGAAGCGTTCCCGATGAACGAGCTCGACCTTGAGCGTGTGGAAGAAGCTTTCCATGGGTGCATTGTCGTAGCAGCAGCCTTTGCGGCTCATGGACTGCCGCATCCCCCAGGCCCCGAGCAGCGCACGGTAGGAGCCGGAGGCGTATTGGCTGCCGCGGTCCGAATGCGCGATCGGCCCCTTGGCCGGCCGCTGCCGCTGGGCCGCCATCAGCAGGGCCGTGGAGGCCGGTTCGGCGCGCAGATGATCGCGCATGACCCATCGAGCGCAGCGCGCTCGATCCGGTCCTCTGAGGGACGGCAATCGGTGGATCGCCGAGGTTCGACCACCTTGCGCGTCGCCAGATCGAGCGCGGCGGCCAAGTAGAGCCAGCCTTCACCGGTCAAGACGTAGGTAATGTCGGCCAGCCAGACCTGGTTCGGCCTGGACGCATCGAACTCCTGCCCCAGCAAGTTGGGGGCGACCGGCAGGCCATGGCGGCTGTCGGTGGTCACGGGACAAGAACGGCGGGCAGCGACGCCGCGAAGGCCGTGCCGCCGCATCAGGCGCTCGATCCGGCCGCGGCTGACGGTGTCACCCTCGGCACCCAAGGCAGCGTGGATGCGCGGGGTGCCATAGCGGCCACGATGCTGGGCGTGCTCGCCCCGATGCTCGAGCACCATCCGCACGGCCCGCGCCCGCACTTCCGGTGAGTACCTCGTCTGCCTCGTCATCGCTCCATCCTCTCAAGGGCTGGAGCCTCCGGCAAACCCGGCGCGGTTCAGGCACGGCGCCGCGGCGGCGGTTGGCGGCAGCCTGAGCCGGCGCGCCAATCGCTATCGCGACGGGCTGATGCTCGCCCTGCTCGCCATGCGGCCCTTTCGGCTCACGAACTTCGCCGGCATCCGCCTCGGCCAGCATCTGCTGCCGGTCGGTTCCGGCTGGACGATCTGCTTCGCGGCGGACGAGACCAAGACCAGGGTGCCGTTGGAGCTGCCCTTTCCCGAAGAGCTGGTAGGCAGCCTGCAGCGCTATCTCGACCATTGGCGGCCCGTCCTCCTGGGCAAGACGAGCTCGGACCGGCTCTGGATCTCCTCGTGGCTCACGCCATTGAGCGAGGACTCCATGCGGTACCGGATCAGCCGAACCACGGCGAGGTACCTGGGCTCGGCCATGTGGCCGCATCTGTTCCGCGACTGCCTGGCGACCCACATCGCCATCACCGACCCCGAGCACGTGGGCATCGCCACGTCTCTGCTCGGCCACCATCGCACGAGCCGGACGACGGAGAAGCACTATAACCTTGCCGGGCAACGGCAGGCCGCTTCAAGCTGGCACGCGGCATTGCTGCAGCGGCGACGCGCCGCCGAGCGGCGCCTGCGCGGGAGACGGCCATGCAAGCCGTGCTCTATGCCCGTTACTCGAGCGACGCGCAGCGCGATGCCTCGATCGAGGACCAGGTGCGGCTATGCCGGGAGCTGGCCGGGCGGCACGGCTGGACGGTCGCCGAGGTCTATGCCGACCACGCGCTGAGCGGCGCGTCGGCGCTTCGACCGGGCTATCAGCGGCTGCTCGAGGATGCCCGTACCCGTCGCTTCGCGCTCGTCCTGGCGGAGGGCCTGGATCGGCTGTCGCGCGACCAGGAGCACACGGCCGGGCTGTTCAAGCAGTTGTCCTTCGCGGGCGTGCGGCTGGTGACCGTGGCCGAGGGCGAGATCGGCGAGCTGCATGTCGGCCTCAAGGGTACGATGAACGCGCTCCACCTCAAGGACCTGGCGCTCAAGACCCATCGCGGCCTGCGCGGCCGGGTCGAGCAGGGGCGCTCCGGCGGTGGGCGCTGCTACGGCTACGCCATGGTGCCGGGTGCGCCGGACCGTGACGGAATCTCCGAACGTGGCTTGCGCAGGGTCGACGAGGCCGAAGCCGCGGTCGTGCGCCGGATTTTCGTGGACTACGCCGCCGGCCGTTCGGCCAAGTCGATCGCCCAGGCGCTGAACCGGGAAGGGATCTCGGGGCCGCAGGGCGGGGGCGTGGGGGCCCAGCACGATCGCGGGCAATGCCGCCCGTGGCTCCGGGATCCTCAACAACGAGCTCTATCTCGGCCGGCTGGTCTGGAACCGGCTGCGCTACGTCAAGGACCCGAGCACGGGCAAGCGCGTCTCCCGCCTGAACGAGCCCGACCGGCGCGTTATAGTCGAGGTGCCGGAGCTCAGGATCGTCGAGGACGCACTCTGGCAGGTCGTGAAGCAGCGCCAAGCGGCGATGACCACCAAGACGGACGAGCCGACGGTCAGGGCCGCCTTCTGGGATCGGCGTCGAC
>JBGAKU010000027.1:0-31889 GCA_044224255.1 Geminicoccaceae bacterium | reverse complement strand
GGCAACACTGGACCAGTTCATCCGACACTGTGGCCGCACGCCGGTCGAGCGCTGCGCGTTCTCCGCCGGGAACCCGGCCGCGACCCGGCAGAAGTTCGATCGGCTGATGTCGCGCCTGCAAGATCGGGCCGTGGGCGCCTGGACCTACGGCAGAGCCGTCGACGCCGTGGCGCAGGGGCTCTACTTCCTCACCCGATGGGCCTCCATCGCTGAAACCCTGCAGGCTCTGTGGGAGCGCCGTACCCCGGCCTCTGCGCCACCACCTGAAGGTCCGCCCGCCTATCCCGGATTCGAGTTCGAGTATGCGGTGGTATGTTCCGAGAGCCCCAATCCGCGTCGGCCGGCCCGCTACCAGGCCCTCGAGGCGCTCAGCTACGCCCGGGCGGGTGACCTGGGGCGCTGGTGGACGTGGGACTACGAGCCGTGTGCGACCTGGCCTGCCAGAGCGGCCCACCCCTACGCCGGACCGTGGAACCGCCCCACCGCCAGCCCCATTCTCGTGGTCAACCCCACCTTCGATCCCGCGACATCCTATCAGGCGGCCAAGGCCATGGTCCGCGAGCTGGCCAACGCCCGCCTGCTCACCCTGAAGGGCTATGGGCATACCGCGCTGATCAACCCCAGCTCGTGCATCAACCGGCATGTGATCCGCTATCTGATCAAGGGCACCCTCCCGCCTGTCGGCGCCACCTGCGCGCAGGACTCACCACCTTTCGCGATACCCCAACGCTGACATCCGTCTGCCCTCAGCACTCCACCACGTTGACCGCGAGGCCGCCCAGCGAGGTCTCCTTGTACTTCGCCATCATGTCGCGCCCGGTCTGGCGCATGGTCTCGATCACCCGGTCGAGAGGGACGAAGTGCGTGCCGTCGCCGCGCAAGGCCAGCCGCGCCGCGTTGATCGCCTTCACCGCGCCCATGGTGTTGCGCTCGATGCAGGGGATCTGCACCAGCCCCGCGATCGGGTCGCAGGTGAGGCCCAGATTGTGCTCCATGCCGATCTCGGCCGCGTTCTCGACCTGCTCGTTGCTGCCGCCGAGCACGGCGCACAGGCCGCCCGCAGCCATCGAGCAGGCCACGCCCACCTCGCCCTGGCAGCCGACCTCGGCCGCCGAGATCGAGGCGTTCTCCTTGTAGAGCATGCCGATCGCCGCCGCGGTCAGCAGGAAGCGGACGATCCCGTCCTCGCTCGCCCCCGGCACGAAGCGGGCATAGTAGGCGAGCACGGCCGGGATCACGCCGGCGGCCCCGTTGGTGGGTGCCGTGACCACCCGCCCGCCGGCCGCGTTCTCCTCGTTGACCGCGAGCGCGTAGAGATTGACCCAGTCCAGCACCGTCAGGTGGTCGCGCAGGGCCGCCTCCGGCCGCCCGGTCAGCTCCTGGTACATCGCGGGTGCCCTGCGCCGGACGGCGAGCCCGCCCGGCAGGGTGCCGGTGGTGCGGCAGCCGCGCTCGATCGAGCCCTCCATGGCGCGCCAGATCTCGAGCAGGCCCGAGCGGATCTCGGCCTCGTCGCGCCACGCCTTCTCATTCTCGAGGATCAGGGCGGCGATCGGCCGGCCCTCGGCCCGGCAGTGCGCCAGGAGCTCCACCGCCGAGCCAAACGGGAACGGCAGGACGACGTTGGACGAGGCAGCGCTCCCGGCATCAGCCTCGCGCTCGCTGAGGACGAAGCCGCCGCCGACCGAGTAGTAATAGCTCAGCAGGAGCTCGTTGCCCTCGCCGTCGAGCGCGCGGAACCGCATCCCGTTGGGATGGCGCGTCAGGGTCTCGCGCTGCAGGAGCTGCAGATCCCTCGCCTCGTCGAACGCGACCGGGTGCCGGCCGAGCAAAGGCAGCCGGCCGCCCTCGCGCACGCGGGCGACGATCCCGTCCGCGGCATCGGGGTCGACCCGGTCCGGCAGCTCGCCGCACAGGCCGAGGATCACCGCCTTGTCGGTGGCATGCCCCTTCCCGGTCAGCGCCAGCGAGCCGTAGAGCAGCGTCTCCAGCCGCGCGGTGCGCTCCAGCAGCCCCAGCGTCTCCAGCTCGCGCACGAACCGCTCGGCCGCCCGCATCGGCCCCACCGTGTGCGAGCTGGACGGCCCGATGCCGATCTTGAACAGGTCGAACGCGCTCAACGACATGACGAGCCTCCCTGCCGATCGCCGCCATGTTAGCGGGGGCGGGGAGGGACGCTAAGCGGGTTCATTGCCCGGTGACGGAAGCGACCGACGCAGGGCCGCCGGCCCGGGTGGCTCTTGAAAGAGGTACATATCAGCGGTACATGCACTCATGCGGTTCTCATGGGATGAGGGCAAGCGTCGGGAGAATTGGCGGCGGCGGAAAGTCGACCTGCTCGAAGCCGCCCTGATCTTCGAGGACCCGGAGGTCGTCGAATCGGTCGACCACCGCGGCGACTATGGCGAGCAGCGCATTCGGGCCCTCGGTCAGGTGGCGGGGACCTTCTATCTCGTCGCCTACACATGGCGCAGCGGCACCCGTCATCTGATCACGGCCTGGAAAGTGGGAGAGCATGGCAGACGACGCTATCAGGCGATCCTCGCTCGACGGGATCAAGCGGATGCGGGCCGAGGGCCTGACGAGAGCGACCCCGGCTGACGCGCCCGAGATCGAGCTGGACGAGGAGTTCTGGCGCAACGCCCGGATCGTGGACACCGCCACGCCCCGCAAGACCTCGGTGCATCTGCGCATCGACCCGGAAACCTTCGCCTTCTTCCGCGCCGCTGGGAAAGGACACCTCACCCGCATGGCGAAGGTGCTCAAGGCGTACGCGCAAAGTCACGGCAAGCCTTCCGAGCCCGCGGAGGGCTGAGGGCGGGCGCAGGTGATGGCATGGTGACTGCTGAGCGACCAGCGAGACCGACTCTGGGAACTGGCAGCGGCCGGCCCTTTGCCGTAGTCTTCGTGGCGATGGCCGCCAATCCTAATGCCCTCTACGAGACCGACTTCTACGCCTGGACCCGCCGCCAGGCGCGGGAGTTGCGCCGTCTCAAGGCGCTGCGGCCCAATGTCGAGCTCGACCTCGACCATGTCGCCGAGGAGATCGAGGACTTGGGCACCTCGGAGCGCGACACCTGCCGCAGCCAGGTCGAGCGGATCCTCGAGCATTTCCTGAAGCTGGCCTGGTCGCCCTCGCCCCAGCCCCGCCGCGGTTGGCAGCGCTCCATCGTCGAAGCGCGCTCGGTGCTGGACAACAAGCTCTCGGCCTCGATTCGCCGCGATGCCGAGCAGAAGCTGCCCCGCCTCTACCGCTCCGCCCGCCGCGCCGCGATCCTGGCCTTGGAGGAATATGACGAGGCCGAGGCGGCACGGCTTCTGCCCGAGGTATGCCCTTGGACGCTTGCAGAGGTGCTGCGCGATGATTGGTACCCGAATTTGCAGCTGCCGTAGCGAAGCTTCGTTTCCTTTGGGGATGGCATTGAGGGACGAATTGGAGCTCTGCCCCTTCTGCCTCTATTTGGATGCCTGAGTTCCATGTTCGTACATGTATCTGCGTAATTCTTCGACTAACTGGGCTTGATATCCATCTATAGCGGTGCATTTTCCTTTAATGGTGGAGAGAATACTCTGCATATCAGATTCTAAGTTGCTTGCAGATTCGATGATTGCTAGCAGGCGAGTCTTTTCATTTAGCGCTGGGCCAGCGGCATAGTGAATAGCGTTTTGCCAATTATCAATTGTGCCGGTCGAAAACAGAAGCCACGCTGCGGCCATATGCCTGCCATTTCCATGTGACTCAAGATTGTCAGCGATGTTTTTCATTCCCGCCTTTTTCATAATCTCCGATGCTGCATAATAATTGCCGCCGCATATCGAAAACTCGTTTGCCAATTTATATACCTCATCTCTCTCCTGATCGGTCATGCTATTGGCGAACTTAACTGGTGCATACAATCCTACCATCAGGACCAAAATGGCCCAAGCTCTTAGCATCTCACTCTGTCCTTCGGCTCACAGACCGCCAAACCCACCGCGCGAGGCTGCAGATTCACACGCTCTGTTAGTGGCTACGGTACACTCACAGCGGTGACAGTTGAATTCAACTTATATAAAACTACCTACGCGTGCAATAGTTTCTCGGCAAACCGGTGCCTCGAATACGGAAGCCTCGATTCCGAGCGCCCCTACGGAACTAACGCCTCTTCGGTGCCGCTATATCGAGAGAGCTAACGGGGGTTCACGGAGCCGGGTGAGGTTAACGCCGAGGAGGGAAACGGGGTCAGACGCCATAGACGCCCGGCGGCCGGCCGACCCCGCGCTGCGCCGCGACGCCACATCGCCGCACCGTGTCGCGCCACTGGTAGAGCAGCTTGCGCCGAACCCCGAACTCGCGGCCGAGCGCGCTGACGTTCTCACCCCTCGCCATCCGCGCCAACGCCGCCACCTTAAACACCCGATCGAAGCACGGAGATTGCTTGCTGGCCATCCAGTCCTCATCAAGAAGGACTGTCACCCGTTCCCTGTCTCACTCAAGGGGCGCGCTCCATCTCGATGGATGCCCATAAATTCAACTAAGGCCACTAGCCAAGTTTGGAAAAGTCAATGCCTGGAAAACGTTCTTTCAATTCATCGGGCAACTTGATTACATCATATTTGAGCAATATTGTGATAGCAAGGAATATCCATTCGGATTCCTCTTTCGATAAACCTTCACCAAATATATCATCGAATATACTTGCCGTCTGACGACCGACCTCTACAATAAAATAGACATGGTTGCCGTATAGAAATCGCGCCAACTCGCGGTTGTATTGCGGTATGAGGCTCGGCGCGCAAATCTCGCCTCGTTCCACGGTGACGAGCTGTCGTGCCAGATCATGCCGTGAGACGTGAGCAATGTTGTTCAAGTCACCGTAGATAGGACCGAAGCCGCTGGTCGCGCCTCTGCCGATACTCGGAGTCATGCCTTCTTTGCGTCGGTTGTTCTTGTACTCATCGATCGCCGCGATTGTTTCCAGCTGCTGTTTGAGCAACGCTGCCGCCTGCGAATACAAACCTTCCGAGATCGATACCTCGCAGATATCAACGCCCTGGATGAACTGGGCCGTCAGGCTCATCCGCCCTTCAACAGCTTGCGGCTGTTTCTCGAAGCGTCTTCCGGAGAAGCGGTCGATCATCGCGTAGACAGCGCTCAGCGCAAACTGGTGCGCATCGATCAGGTCTCCTGCATCTTCCTTCCATGCTGCCCGAAGCTTTTGACGGGCTTTCATCTGCGCACTGAGCAGCCTTACCGCCGGTGAATACTCGACTGTCATCGTACCTTCCTTACTCTCGTTGCCGGTTTCGATATCGAGAGCCTATGGAGTCAGCGACTATCTTGAGCTGTCAAGCTGGAGGAAGCGGGGCCAGAACAAGTTTGGTGTTCACGGTACTAGCGAGGTTTTCTTAACGGAGATTCGAACAGGAGTTTGGCTAGATCACGAGCCCAACTGCCGGGCCGACCTCGGCGATCCCCACCGCGACCGCCTGGCGCTCACCTCGCCGCGGCGAACCGCACGCGCCCCCGCTGACGCGCCTTCTGGGCTTCTACGTCGCGGTCCCGCGCCTGCGCGTTGGTGACCAGCGCGCCCATCAGCGCCTGCGCAGCGGCGGCGACCTCGTCCACGGCCCGGCTGAAAGCGGACTCGTTGGCGAGCGAGGGCTTGTTGAAGCCGCTGATCTTGCGCACGAACTGCAGCGCTGCCGCGCGGACTTCCGCCTCGGTGGCCGGCGGCTCGAAGTTGAACAGGGTCTTGATGTTGCGGCACATGCCGATCTCCGGGGCAGGCTCGGTCAGGTCCGGTCTGTCGGCTTCGCCCCGACGCGGGAGCCGGGCGGCACGACGACGACCCCATATCGCGGCTTTCGCTTCCCAAAGACCATCATCCAGCACGCGATCCAGTCGTACCTCCGCGTCACCCTTAGCCCGCACGGCGTCGGGGAGCTACAGGCCGGGCGCAGCATCATGGTGACGCTCCGGATCGCCACATCTCGGCACTCCTGCCTGTGGCACCGATCCGGAGCACGGTGTCGGCCGTGATGGCGCGCTTGCCGGCCAGGATCGCGTGCAGCCGGTTGCCCGGCACCCCCATCGCCTTGGCCAGCGTATGGGGAGCACGGTACCAGCTACCACCAGCCGAAGGCTACTCCCCGGGAATCCGAGGCACCCACCTTGATCGCCGCGGTCTCCACGACGCAGCATCGTTCATCGTGGTCGTCATCGCCCGGTCAGGACGATCGACGCGCTCCAGACCGGGCTAGTATGGTCTTTGGCCGTTGTTCCCAGCCGGATAGTAGTTGCAAACGTAATATTTGTAACCATTGGCTATGGCTTCCCCGCAGCCTACGTACTGGGTGCTCTTCCATACCACCTGGGTGAAGTGCCCGCAGGCCTGGCCTGCTGGAGCCGAGCAGGTGTTGTCGTCGTGATGATACCACTGCTTCTCACTGATGAACCATTCGATGGCGTTGACTCCCGTCAGCGTCCAACCTGGGCCTCCATAGTACATATTCTCACCGACCCACTCGCCGGGCTTGAAGGGATTGTCCCTCGTATCGGACCGATGACCCGATTGTCCTGCATCGGCCCAGCGCTGGGCCCATTCCTGTGCATATCGTTCCAGCTCAGAGGACCATTGCAGGTCGCCGACGCCCGGATAGTTCCGGCGCTCGCGGTTGTGGGTATCCAGTATTTGATCTCGTTCGGCGGTCGTCAGACCTATCTCATACCTGGAGCCGACGGCGATCTGCTTGAGATGGCGACTGGGATCCATCGGCTGCATAGGGATCACCCGAGGCTCACTATCCTGACTGGCCGCCGGGACGGCACTGAAGAAAACGCTGCCGTCGCCAGCCAGCCGCCAGAGATTCCCGCGCGGTGACGGGCCGACATCGATATAGGTTCCGTCGACCTTCTCCCAACGCTCGTCCGTCGTCGGCAGCCGATAGAACAATTGTGCGCTGTCGTCGATTGCCCACGCGTCATGGTATGGTCGTGAGTTGCCGCTGACCACTATTCGCGTCAGACGGTTTGGCGTCGATGAGATTGGATGGATCGATACCGTTGGGTTGGCCCGCGTGGCGAGCTCTACCAGGGCGCCTTCCTGGATCCCCCATACCGTGCCATCCACGCCTGCCGCGACGAAATCGAGCTGGAATGGTTGCGGTTCCCAGGTCGATCCGTTCCAGCGGAAGACGTCCTTTGTGGCACTTACCCCCCATGCCTCCTGGCCGTTCCTCACCGAGAGCTGACTGAGCTTCTGTTGCCCGATCCGCTGCCATTCCGAGCCGGTCCAGCGGAAGACATCGTCGGCTGGATCGATTCCCCAGACCTCGCCATCGTTCCCGACCGATACCTGCTTCATCGCTCCCGGCATCTGCTCGAAGATTTCCTGCTGCAAATTCCAGCGGAATACTTGATTCTGCTCGTCCACGCCCCAAACCGCATCCGAAGTCGATTGGGCCGAGGCCGTTGCCACGCACAGCATGGCTGCCATCGAAGCGACAATCCCAGACAGCTTCATGGTTTCCTCACCCTTGGATTCGAGATTCCCCGCGAGCCTTCGTCTTAGGACGCTACGGTGGCCCTCGCAGGGACGCTCGTCAACCGCAAGGCTCCCTGGAGGTGGGAGCGACAGGAGGGCTCGGTTCCCCGCGCATCGGGATCACGTGAAGCGATGCAGCCACAGCCTGTCGTGTGCATCGCTCCGGCGGAGAGTGCCCCGAGCCCACGGAAGGCCGGTTGGCCAGTCAAGACGTCCGAACTCAATAGTAATGCCATCATGGACTACAGTGACATCGCGCAACCGAATGAAGCCCGGATGCAGTAGCCAGCATCACCATCCGTAACCCCACCTCGGTGGTGAGGGAGCGCCTGTGCGTTCGGGCGGCGCAGCGCTGGCGTTCTATGGCGGCCGAGACCGATCCCGCAGTCCGCCTTCGACCGCCTCGGGCGACAGGAGTCTCTCATCAGCATCGTGCGCGATCAGTTCGAGCCGAAGCACCACGCCAACCTGCAACTGCCCCGAGGAACCAGGGCCGGGATCTGCCCTCACTCGCGGGATGCGCCAGGCAGTGGGGCTCGGCGATATGGGCTGACGAACGGAGCGTCCATCGAGCGCGACCTCCAGATCGTAGACGCTCTGCGGGCCAAGCCATATCTCGGCGCTCGTGCCGGTGGCAGCACCGATCCGGATCGCGCTGTCGGCCGTGATGGCGCACCTGCCGGCCAGGATCGCGAGCAGCCGGTCGCCCGGCACCCGCATCGCCTTGGCCAGCGCGTAAGCTGTGGTCCCGGTCTCGTCGAGACCGTCGCAAATGTGCTCCCCGGGATGCAGCACGCCACCAGCCACCGCGCCCGGGTCGACCACCTCGCCCAGATCAACGCGGCCCAGCCTTCAGGTCCTCCATCGTGATGGGCATCGGTCGTTCCTATTCGGCCCGGCTTCATGGCGCCCTCACAGATGCCACCAACGAGAGGTTCACGGCCGGGCGCGAAGGTCGCTTCCCCGGCCCAGCGCTGTCGCTCGACCGGCCGATCGCTCTCTACATCGTGCGCAGCTTGGTGCTCGAACGAGCGACCTCATGCACCGGCCTCGCGCAGTGTCGATCCGACCCCGACGGTCGACGTGCCGGTCCGCCCCACCCGAACCTGCCCGCCCTCGCCGGGCTCGGGCTCCGGCTCGGCGCGGCCCCTCCTCCACCATCCGAGAGACTATCTGAAGATCGTTACCGACATGTTGGCGTCATCGCTCAATGATAGGATCATAATCCGATCCATGCTATCCTGCGCTCAGACCTCACCACCGGACGCACGTCATGCCCGCCAACCGCACACCCGCCCAGCAGGCCGCCTCGCGTGCCAACGGCGCTCGCTCGCGCGGCCCCACGACCGAAGCCGGCAAGGCGCGCTCGGCCCGCAACGGCACCAAGCACGGCCTGCGCGGCGGCCCGTTCGCGCTGCTGCCCCGCGAGGACCAGGACGAGTTCGCGGCCCTGCGCGCCGCCGTCACCGCCGACTGGGGTCCGCGCGACGCCTACGAGCGGTCAGACAGCGCCGCTGTCTGACGGGTCATGGAGCTGGTCACCAGCATGTGGCGTCAGGACCGGCTGCGTGCCCTGGAGCTGGCGACCCTCACCGCCGCTGCCGCCGAGACGCCACCCTCCGAGGCGACGGTGCGAAAGCTTGCGACCTTCACCCGCTATGGTGCGCGGATCGACAAGGACATCGGCCGTGCGCTGCAGGCCCTGCGCGTCTTGCGCAACCGCCCCGACGCGTGGATCGACGAGCTGCAGAACGGCACGCCCGAACCCGGGATAGCCGAGCCCCAAGAGCAGAATGGCACAAACAATTTGTCGCCGCGCACGTCCGAACCAAAGCTCTGGCACCCCCACAAGGAAAAATACGCCAGCGAGCTCGCCGCGCGCACGCTCGAACCCGAGCCGGCGAACGCGAACCTGGAGCTGTGCACGTCTGAACCCGAGCCACCCGCTCTCAACCGCCACCAGCGCCGGCGCCTGGCGGCCTTGGCCCGCAAGCAGCGCGCCGCTTGAGCCGGTGCGGCTGCCTCGCAGAGGCTTGCCGGATCGCCGCGCCGTGCCCACAGATGCGGCGGGTCAGCGACCGAGGTGACGCCATGGGTATTCTCAGCCGGCTGTTCGGCGGCGGGGGCAAGGACGGGCCAGGGCAGAAGCGCGAGGCGGTCGAGCACAACGGCTTCCTGATCTATCCGGAGCCGATCCGACAGGGCGGCCAGTTCCTGACCGCCGGCACGATCGCCAAGGACTATCCGGACGGCCGCAAGGAGCACCGCTTCATCCGCGCCGACACCCATGCCAGCGCCGAGGACGCGAAGCAGCTAATGGTGCAGAAGGCGCAGCGGCTGATCGACGAGCTGGGCGACCGGCTGTTCGGCTAGGCTAAAGGCCGATGGGCCCCAAGCAATCCGCGCCTCAAGCAGGCCGAAGGCCGGTAGGCCCCAGGGAATCTCGGAGATCGTTCAGCCACGTCGAACAATCTCCGGGGCTCAGCCGCCGAGCAGCTCCTTGGCCTTGGCGAGATCCCAGCGCTGGGCGAGATCGACCATGGGATCGCCGGAATCCAGGTTCTTGCCCTCGATCATGACCGTGCCCTTGCCGCCGAGGTCGAGGACGAGCTGGCCGGAACGCCCGGCAGAATCGTAAGTCACGACCGCGTTCTCGCGGCCGATCCGGACCCGCTTGGCGTTGGGCTGGGCCGCGAGCATGGTCGGGTTCATGAACATGCCGGCCAGCCCCTGCAGGAAGCCGCCGCCGCTCAGCAGCTGCGCCTCGAGCGAGCTCGCCCCGTCCGGCGAGCGGTAGGTCCGGCCGACCATGTTGCCGGCGACGAACGGGATGGTGCCCGCCTGATCGTCCTTGGCCTCGACGGTCCAGCCGTCCGGCGGGGTGGGGAAGGTCGCCGCCAGGGCCTCGCTGACGCGCCCTCGCAGCGCCTGCAGCACGAACTCCAGCTCGCCGACGGCACCGGCGAGATCGCCGGCCTCGTAATAGCGGCGCGCCTGGTCGAGCTGATCGCCGATCTCGTCGCCGCGCACCACGATGGGCGCAGCCAAAAGCAGGGTTGCAAGGAGGCAGGCAGCGACACGCATCGGCTCGGCTCCCGAGGCTTCCGGCGCGAGCGAGCTTCCCGGCCCGCGCCGGCCTGTCAAGCCCGCGGCGCTTGCGGCCCGGCCCGGGAGCGACTAGATAACCGCCGCGCGCGTCCCCGACGCGCCTTGCGGAGGGATGCCGGAGCGGTCGATCGGGGCGGTCTCGAAAACCGTTGTGCCCCGCGAGGGGCACCCAGGGTTCGAATCCCTGTCCCTCCGCCAATTGCCTTGCTAACATATTGATTTCACGAGTTTATTTGTATCGCCCGTGCGACCATCCCCACAAATGCCCCAACGTTACAACAGCTCTGGCCGGTAGTCGCATCTTCTAGTGGCTGCCAGCGTATCATCGCGCGCTCGGATCCACGGCCGGCGCGCCGCCCGGTTGCCTGGCTAAGGTTACGCCATGTGCAACGCGTACAACCTGCGTCACCGAAACAAGGTGATCCTCGACATCGCCCGGGCGATGCAGTTGCCGCTCACCGACCTGACCGGCTTCCCGCCGCCGCACCGTGTCGGCATCCGCGGTCGCGGCCTGATCCTGCGACCAGACGGTGGCGGGCCGCTGGTCCGGTATTGGGGCGGTGGAGCCTGATCCCGCCCGGGACAAATAAACCGCCGGCCTACCCGCTCAACAATGCTCGCTCGGACAAGCTCACGGGCTGGCTCTGGAAAGCCGTGGCGCGCCAGCGCTGCTTGATCCCGGTGAGCGGCTTCTGGGCGCCGGAGAAGCCTGCTAAGGCGCCCGGCAACGTGCCGTGGTCGTACTACAGCATGAAGGACTGCCGGCCTTTCTTCGTCGCCGGACTGTGGTCGGATGCACCGGACCCACGCACAGGCGAGATCGCAGACAGTTATACGATGGTGATCGGCGAGGCGAACGCGGCGATGCGTATCCACGACCGCATGCCGGCGATCCTGGGCACCGATGCGGCTTGCCGCTGGATCGAGCTTGAGCCACTGCCGGCCGAGTTGCTGGTGCCCTATCCGGCCCAGGAGATGCGGGCCTGGCGCGTCGGCGACGACGCCAAGAGCAGCCGGATCGAGCCGCATGCGGGGATGGCGGAGGCGCTCAAGACTGCCTGAGACCCCATCGTAGCCGGTCCGTCGCTTCCGACAATTGAGGTCGGTGTTCCCGGATTCTGGCACTATGCAGCCTGGCGGCAGATTGAGGCGATGTCGTCATCGGCGCAGCCATGGCGTGGGGCCGAAGCGAATGCCTTTTCGGGCTAGCGCGTGCAAGAGTAGACGGGCGGGTCGTCCACGCCCACCGGACGGAACACCAGCTCCGTCGGCGTCAGCTTGAGCACATCGCCCGAGCCTTGCTCTTGAGCGGACGCGGTGTTGATGAGCGAGGAAGCGATGCCGGCCATCATGTTCGTGAAGGCATCCTGCGAGCCGGCGCTCGTCTTCACATCGCTGATCACGATGCGATCGCCCTGGACCGTCCACCTGCCGGTGGTTTCGACGGTCATGCCGCCGAACGGCGGCGTGGTGGCATCGTATTGCGCGTTGCCTGTGAAAGCCCCGTCCTTGGCGTAGGTGATCGTGCTCACCTGCCGTGGCACCTCGGGGTAAGGGTTGAGCTCGCGGCAGGTCCAGGTGCCGACGACCTTGCTGTCATCCACCTGCTGCACCGCGTCCGCTACGGTCACCGGAGGTCGCTTCGGGGGATCACCTCCCATGCCGGTGCAACCGGCAAGCACCGAACTCGCGGCAAAGGCAACCAGAACTGGACGCATCCCCGCCTCACCCAGCTTCATCCATTCCGCCTCGTCCTAAGTGTCGCCCTATCATGTGACAAGCGGTCCCGCACTTCGAGCGATTGACGGTACATCGTTCGACGAACTCGGCACAGATGACGGCGGCAGCGACTGGGTTGAAGGGGAGGTGACGCGGGCTCTGGACGAGGAGCGCGAGCGCAGGCGGCTGCTGCGGGACCTGAAGGTGGGCAAGGATGTCTGACCGGCTGCAATGCGAGCGCGACGTCCTGTACATGATCGGCTGGCGGTCCGCCACGAGCGTCAAGCAAACATCTTCGAGGGCTTCCACCATCTTGCCGCCGCCCTGATCTGCCTCAGGTTCGCCGAACGGTGGCTCTACTAGGCCCCTAGGCCGCCCGCGATGGCGAGGCTGATCGGGTACGGCTAATCGACGGCCGCGGCGAAGCGCGTTGGCCGAGGCGTTCCGGCCGACCGGGCCGATACGGCGCCGACCAGCTCGGCGACCAGCCCCGGCATCGCATAGTGCACCATGTGCCCCGCGCCTGGCACCAGCTGCAGCTCGCTGACCGGGATCTTCCCTTGCAGCCGGGCGGCGGGCCGGCCCATGTCCACGACCCGGTCCTTGGTCCCGGCCACGATCGCCACCGGCATGCCCAGCTCCCTGTAGTGCTCCCGCGTTGCCGCCATCTCGGCCGCCATGCCGGCGCCGTCCTGTGCCTCGGCCCGGATCTGTGACAGCCGCACCGCCATCCCGTACGGGAAGCCCGCCGCGAAGCGCTCCGGCACCGGCAGTGGGGAGAACATGCCCTTGACCAGCAGGGGCAGGAGCGCGGCGGCGAGACGCTGTGGCGCAGCAGATCGCCCAACACCGGCACCGCCGTGGGTGCGACCAGCGGCGCGTCGGCGCGCAGGGTCGGGTGGTAATAGCCCGAGAGCAGGACCAGCCCGCGCACCGCCGCCGAGTCGGCGAGGGCGAGCGCCAGTGCGGCGTTGCTGCCCCAGGAGTGGCCGACCACAATCGCCGGGGCGACGCCGAGGCGCGCGAGGGCGCGGCGGAGAAGGTCGGCTTGGTCCACAGCGGTCCACGCCGAGCCCCGTGGTCGGTCGCTGTACCCGTAGCCCGGGCGGTCGAAGGCGATCGCCCGGTGCCCGCGCTCGGCGAGGCGGTGGAGCATGCCGCTGAGCACCCAGTCCTCGACGGTGACGACGTTGCCGTGGAGCAGGACGACCGGCGGGCGGGTGCTCCCGTTCGACCCGGCGGGCGCGAAAGCTGTTGTGGAGGGCCGCGGCAGCCAGCGCCGCCACGGTGGCCAGGGCCACGCCGGCTCGCAAGCGCCCCGGGCCGCCCGGGCTCGCCCCCGCCGGGAATGCGGGAACGGCCATCGTCATCTCCTCCCGACGCCGAGGGTGCTGGTGACGCGCACCCCGCTCCTCGCTCTGTCCGGAGCCCCTGCCGTCCTCATCGTCGCGGGGGACTCTTGGTGACGATCGCTGCCATTCCTGTTCCCTCCGGTGCCGGTAACCGTGGCCGGGCTAACCGTCCCGTGCCAGGCGGGTCCCCGCGATGCAGCATGAGCCCGGGCCGACCTGGTGGCCTCCGACCGTGACACGGTGGATGAAAGAACGCTTGTGCAAGGACTAGGCTGGTGCCCATGTCAGCCGATGTCGGTGGCTTCCTTGCGCTAGGCGAGAAAGTTGTTGTCATCCGGCTCGATCAAGTGAGCCAAGATGACGATCACCTCAAGATTTCCGTGACAAAGAGCAGATCGAGGTGCTGCCGGAGTTCGATTCTTACCGGCCGGCACATCGGGCCGGAAGCGTTCATAGAGCCGGAAGCGGCGCTGCAGCTCGACAGGCTCGCTGCTCGCCGCCAGCTCTTCCATCGCGCGTCTGGCCGCCTCGAGGTCGGGGCCGAACTTGCTGGCGAGATACTTCGCGACTTGTGCGAGGTTGCCCGGCTTGCCCTTCGAGATGGCCCTCATGTCGTCTGGCGTCTGCTCCACGGGCACGGGGCAGCCCAGGAGCCCGACATAGAGCTGCTCGCCCTCGCCGAGCTGTTGGCCGCACACCCGCACCAACGCGGGCTGCGGCTCGATGATGCCGAGCGAGACGCTCTTGGCGTAGGCGCTCAGCCCCGCCACGGCCTGTCCGAGCGTCAGGGCGGTTCGCGGTCGAAGCCCAACTGCTCGGCCACCACGGCCGCCCAGAGCGTCAGCGCGGGGGCACGGTTGATCCTGATCGTCTCGGCCATGCCAATGCCCTCCGTCATTTCCCGATCGCCAACGATCGCCCGCCACATTGCCGCGCCCAATGCAGGAGGGATTCGGCCCAACCTGAACACTGGCAATTGCGTGTTGCACAACCTCAACGCTGTGGCAGGGTGCCGGCCAAAGTGGAGGGACGCCATGCTACCCGGCGATCCGATCTTTCGGGGGCGGGTCCTGCGCGCCGCGCGGATGCTGGTGGACTGGAACCAGGCCCGACTCGCTTGTGAGGTCGGCATCAGCCGCGCCACGATCAACGCGGTGGAATCTGGTCGGGTGAGTGGTGACTCTCCGGCGTGCATGGCCATGGTGCAAGCGCTCGAGCGCGCCGGCGTTCAGTTCATCCCGCCGATCGGAAAGCTGGGCCCGGGAGTGCGCTTCACCCCTCCCGCTGACCTCAGCCACTAACCACGTTCGGGTCCACCTCCAAGCCGAAGCGGCGGACGACGGCCCGGACCAGCGGGACCCTCGCGAGGCCGGGCGGGCGCCTTGAGGGCGGTGCGCACTGTTCTCGGTCAGGCCGAACTCGGTGAGTACCGCAGCGTTCCCGTCGGATCCACGGCTGGGATGACGCTCTCGCGCGGCGAGCTCGCAGTGTTCCTGCCTGGTGGACCGGACCTCATCTATGCGGCGTCGCTTGCCTCGCGTCACGGCGGATAGGACGAGGAGCACCACGCCCACCAAAGCATCCCAGCGGGGCGGAGAAGGAAACGGGCGGCCGAGACCGCCCCAGTCGAGTGGGAGGTGCAACCTCAAATTCAATATAGATGTCCCGGTCTGGTGCCCCAAGCATGGGCAGCGCGGGTCGAGGCAGGCGCTCAAGCCTCTGGATCGCCAGCACCAGCCTCTTCACGGACGCTCGAACCGGCTCTCTGCACTCGTCATAGTTTAATCAGCACTTGTCATGTTCTTAGGGGTTGCATCGGATTCGGTCGCCATCAACGTGCATCCCTGCCAATACAGCGCTCGTGCTGCAAGCTATTGAATACGATTTGCTTTAAGCTCGGAAAGATGACGTACCAACAGCTCGAGTTTCGCGATCGCGGCGACCGCATCCCCGATCTCGGCCCGCAAGGCGCTCTCGTGGTCGCCGTCGGCAGGATAACCGACAATTGTGAAGAAGCGAGCGCCGACAACCAGTCGCAACACGACGGGTGCCTCGGCGCTGTCGGTCCTCAACGCCACCGGCTGTCCGATATGCATCGCTCGCCGCGCCAGAGCCGTCTCCACCTCGTCCAGGCCCGTCAGGCGGGAGCTGACATCGCTGTTCAGACACTCGAACAGCAGCTGGCACTCCTCGAGCGAGGCGCGCCGGCGCGTGCCGCAGGAATCCTCGACGGTGGGCGAGAAGCAGATGATCGATCGTGCGGCGAGACCGGGAGCCTCCTCGCCGAGATCGGCCAGATGCCGGTCGGGCGTCGGCATCGGCACGAGCACCGGGCTGGCCTCCAGCCTCTCGTGCAGCGCCGTGCGGAAGTGTTGGAATGCGTGCTTGCACAGGCTGCGCGGCAGGGCACCGAGCAGAGCTGCCTCGCCGAGAGCGGCGATCCACCGATAGAGCATTCCATAGCTCTCCGGCGGACGGGCTCCACCGTCGCCGCTCATCCGCCACGCCCTGGGCCAATCTTCCGGACGGCCGACCGCAGGTGCGGCAGCAAGGAGTGCTGCAGCCTCAGCGCGCCGGGCGCGCATGGTCGCGGGCAAGATCAGCGCACCCGAGAAGGCCGGTCCGGTCAGGAATTTCGAGCCGGTGATCTGGACCATCCAGCCGCGTCGCGCCAAGGCGCCGAGCAAGCTCGGCGTGATCCGCAGCTGGCAGGCGTCGACGACGACGTCCACATCCGCTTCGTGGCCACGTCGCAGCGCATCGATGACCTCGAGGGGTGGTGCGCTGATTCCTGTCTTCGAACCAAGCAGCACATGCACCAGAACGCGATTGCCGGCATTCAGGGCGCTGGCGACCTCGTCCCGCAGGTCGGCAATGATTGATTCAGTCGACCGTACCCGACCCTTGAGGTCACGTATGGGCAGGCAGTGAGTCTCGACACTGCGATCGGGCCATGCGCGCTCGCCCATTGGAACGGCGATGCCAGCGGCGGTGGAGACATCGAAGAACCGGCCCGCGCCCGCCAAGGCCACGCCTCGGCCACTTTCCTCGGGCGCCACGAGGATATTGGTCAGAGGTCGCGGCGGGTCTGCCGCGAGGGCGGCGAGGACGGCGAGCAGCTCGGTGTCCGTGCCGGATGCCGCAAGCACGACATCGGCATCGTTGAATGCCAGTCCGAGCAGATTCGCGATCTCGCCTCTGACCCCGTCGGCAAGTACGGCCCAGGACCTGCTCTCGCCGTCGTCGCACTGCCGCAAGAGCCGCCGGCGGATCTCGTCACAGAGCAGAAAGCCATAGTCGCTGACGCTCGAGGCGGTCGATGAGGAGAAATGGATCGCTTCCGGCCGGGGTCGGGGCGTGGTGCCGTAGCAATTGAGGCCCCGGACCGGGTCCACGCGCAGGCGCGTGTCGCCGGCCTCGGCAAGCGCCTCCTCCAACGGCACGGACAGGGCGATTACCGAGGCAGGACAGGACGCTGGAGCACCGACGGTTTCGAACGCGGCGGCTCCCGTCAACAGCGACGACAATGCCTGCGCGGCCGTCGCATCGAGGTCTGCGCCGTCCTCAGATTGCGCCAGCAATCGACCGAGCCGTGGCGGGAGCAACGCTATCAGCGCTGGGTCGCGGGCGCCTGGCAGGCTTCGCGCATAGCACAGCGCCGCGACACACCGCGCAATCCGCCTCTCGGTGGATACCTTCCAGACCTCCGCGAGCTCGATGCCAAGACGCGCGGCAGCAGCCAAACCCTTTGGGCAACCGTGCAGGGTTGGCGCGAGGCCAATACGTCCGTCGTGGCGCACCAGGAGCCCGGGCGCGGTGGAATCCCAGACCAGAACGCCGGGGAAGCCCTCGAGAAGCGCCGTCAGCGAGGCATCCTTGAGCAGCGCCTCCCTCAGATCCAAGTCGGGGACCACGATCTCCACTGAGCGGCCCCAGGCGTCATCAAGCCCGTCACCGCCGGGCATCAGACGCTTGAGCAGGTTACCCAGTACCTGCGCGCGCAGGACAGGCCCTCGACGAACGCCCGTTACTCCGGACAGATGCCAGGGCCCCGTGGTTTCCGCCTCGCGGCTGGCGTGGGAGGGGCCGTTCGCTGGGCGATGGATCCCGCACTCGCTCTTCTCCAGGCCCACCCAGCGGCCTGCCCGGGAATCCCCGCCCATCCGAGTCGGCCGCGTGCAGGGCGCGCAACCGATCGAGCGATAGCCCTGGCTCACCAGTGGATGGAGTGGCAGGCCGTACTCGCGCCGATAGGCCTGGATCCGCTCTTCCGACCAGCCGGCGAGTGGATTGAGCTTGAGGCGGCCGGTGGCGGGGTCGTGCTCGATCGTATCGAGCTGCGCGCGCGTGCCACCCTGAAAGCGCTTTCGGCCCGTGATCCAGGCCGAGAAGCTGCGGAGCGCGACATCAAGCGGCTCGGTCTTGCGGATGTGGCAGCAGAGGTCCGGGTCGTCCAGGAACAGGCGTTCGTGCCGATCGTTCTGTGCCAGGGTCAGGCGATCGGGCCGCAGAGTGCGGATTTCCCGCAGCCCTAGTCTTTCGATCAGCCGGTCACGATACTCCAAAGTCTCTGGGAAGTGCTTGAGCGTATCTAGAAAGATCACGGGGATATGAGGATCGACCGAGGCCACAAGATGGAGGAGCACGGCGCTCTCTGCGCCGAAGGAGGAAACCATCGCCGTCCGGCCGTGCACGGCACCCCCAGGTCCGGCGAGCACCATCAGCAGCTCGACACCGTCCAGATCGTCGCACCGCCGCTGCAGATCGCCGATGGAGGGAATTTCGTCCATGGATCGCGCCCTCCCCCCGACCGACGCCGATAGGCGCGGTCGTGCGGAACCCCGACGCCAACAGGGCCGTAGCGACGCCGGCTAGTTCCGCATCGATAACCAGTCCGGGTATCATCACCATGGCAAATCCGTTGGGCAGAACCCATTGCCCGACATTGCCCAGATCCCGGCTTCCGAAGGCCGATCCTGCTGCGTATCGTTGCATCAGGCAAGCTGCTGTGACGGCCCGGACCAGCCGGCGGGGCGGTCCACGACGGTATGTTGAGGCTTGTGACCGTCTCTCTGGACGCATTTGCGCAGCTCTCGCTCGATTATCGACTCACCTCGCCCGTGGGGTCGGCGTGGATCGTTGCCCTCGGTGCTGATGCCGGAAGCGGCAGCGGCCGTGGCCGCAATCGCCGCCCAGAACAGCCTTCGTTCCTCTCGCCCCGCAACCGGTGGCCGACCCGGTGACGGCAAGGGCTTGCGTCCAGATCGATCCGATCGCCGCTTCCGCCTGCCCATCGTAACCTCCGCCTCCAGGCGTTGCGACCACCGCTTGAATCCGCCGAGGCGGCCGCCTTGGCAGCGTAGCATCCAAACGAAACTGCCTCCGGGAATCCCGGCGCGGTTCAGTTCTCCTTGTCGAGCTGCTTCAGCCGCGGCATTGCGGGCGGCATCAGCCCGACATACTTCATTCTCCAATTGAAGTTGGTCACCGCGCTGATACCGGCGTTGCGACAGATCTCCGCCACCAATATGCCCTCGGCACCCTGCTTCAGGATGAACCCCTTCTGCGCATCCGTGAATCTCGACGCCCTACTCGGCTCCACTCCTCCAGCCAGCGATTCGGCGCCGAAAATTCTACCCCATATGCTTCAGTTTTCTGCGTTCAGAGCAGGGTCATTAAGAGAATGTTCGACCCCAGCATCTGTCCCTCGGCCACGCCTAAAAACGCCTAACAGAACCTGGAAACGCGGGCGGCTCGCATCGTTCGTCGGTCATGGCCAGACCGCTTGTTCCCGACACGCTGTGGGTCGAGATCGCGCCTCTCCTGCCGGCGCCTCGGCCGCGCCCGAAGGGCGGCCGCCCGCCGGTGCCCGATCGGGCCACGCCCATCGGCATCCTGTTCGTGCTGAAGTCCGCCAGCAGGGCGGGCGTCCACGTGGGCCCATAGGCGGCCCGCACACTGCGATCAGCAGCGCCTAACCTTAACGTTGGCTGATGAGCCGACGCACCATCCACTGCGCGCCAACGCGCCCGGCATCGAGCCGTGCATCATGGTCGGCCGGGACCAGGATCACCGGCATCCGGCTGCGGACCTGGGCCTGCCACCAAAAGGTCTAGTCGGTCAGCGATGGCTTGAGCCTGTTCTCATTCCTCCACGCGGAAGCCCACCTTGAGCGTGACTTGGTAGTGCTCCACCTTGCCGTCTCGCACGTGCCCACGGATCTCGTTGACCTCGAACCACTCGAGGTAGCGCAAGGTCTTGGCTGCGCGCGCGACCGCAGTTTCGATGGCGTCGCTAAGCGACGTCTTGGAGCTGCCGACGAGCTCGGTCTTGCGGTAGACATGATCGTCCTGCATGGGGGATCCTCCGTCCGCCTGGGGGAAGTATGGTTCAGATGGCGCGGTGATTCACCGTTCAGCCTCGTTCATGCACCGTTTTCGCGGAAGCGCACACGCCCATCCGCCGCACGGCTCCCGCTGGCGGGCACGAGCCGCCCCGATCGAACGACGCATCGGCCCGAAAGTTGCCCATGGCTGTCGTTCCGAGGGCAGGTCCCGGATGCCGGCTCAAGGTCATCAAGGTGCCGAACTTGCATCGGCTCATCTGCCGGTTTCCCGGCGCGCGGAGAAGGTTCGACCCCAGAATCTGCCCCTCCGCCACTCCCGGCTGGTCGCTCGGCTCTCCAGCGCGCGGATGATCCCTCGCTGGCAGCCGGCATGCGCTTGGCCGGCGCCGGCGCGCCACGCTGACCGCGTACGAACGCCGCCGCATCCAAAGACCTTCGAGTGAAGCTGCCTATTGGTAGGGCTTGCGCCGATGCGGCGGCGCGATCATCGAGTTGGCCGTGGTGTCCGTTCTTGCCGCCGAGCGAACGGGTCGCGGGCAGCCGGGAGTGCGTCGGCATGCAGTCAAGGTCCAAGGTGCGCCGGGCGGTGTCCTCGGCGCTGGAGCCGGTGGCGGCCGCGCGCGAGCTGCATCGGGCGCTCGCCGGGCCAGATCTCGCGCTGCTGCTGTTCTTCTGTGCGCCGGCATATGGCACCGCGGGCTTCGCGGCGGAGATCGAGCGCCTGTTCGAGGGGGTGGTCGTGGCCGGCTGCACCGGTGCCGGCGAGATCGGCCCCGGCGGCTATCACGAGAGCTCGGTGACCGCGATAGGCCTCGCCCGACCCGATTTCGAGGCCGTCGGCGCGGTGCTCGCGACCAACGGCGTGCCGGAGATCGGCGCGAGCGATGCCCGGATCGACGCCTTGCGGGGCGAGCTGGACGCGCTGGACGCGACGCGCCCGGCCGGGACGCAGCGCTTCGCGATCCTGCTGACGGACAGCATGTCCAGGCGCGAGGAGGCCATGGCGACGCTGGTCGGCGCTGCCTTGCCGGACATCCCCGTGATCGGCGGCTCGGCTGGCGACGCGCTCGCCTTCGAGCGCAGCGCCGTGTTCGGCCAGGGCCGCTTCCACCCCGAGGGTGCCGTGCTCGTGCTCGTGGCGACCAGCCGGCCCGTCCGGACCTTCCGCAGCCAGCATTTCGTCGCCTCCGAGCGGCGCGTGGTGGTGACCCTCGCCGATCCCAAGCGGCGCGTCGTCGCCGAGCTCGACGCCGAGCCGGCAGTCGAGTGCTATGCGCGACTGGTCGGGCTGCCGGTCGACGAGCTGACGCCGATGGTGTTCGCGAGCAATCCCTTGGTGGTGCGCCTCGGCGGGTCGGAATATGTCCGCTCGATCCAGAAGGCGAATCCGGACGGCAGCCTGAGCTTCTACTGCGCGATCGACGAGGGCCTAGTGCTGACGCTCGCGGAGGGACGCGATTTGGTGCGGCGGACCGAGCAGCTGTACGACGAGATCGGGGGCGCCATCGGGCCGCCGGAGACCGTGATCGGATTCGAGTGCGTGCTGAACCGCCTCGAGGCCGAGCGCAGCCAGGTCAAGCACCATCTCTCGCGGCTGCACGCCGCCAACAACGTGACCGGCTTCGCGAGCTTCGGCGAGCATTGGGGCTCGACCCACGTCAACCAGACCTTCACCGGCATCGCCATCGGGCGGGGCGAGCCGTGAGCGCTGCCGTGGCGCCCCGGCTCGCCGAGCTCGAGGCGGAGAACGCGAAGCTCCGCAAGATCAGGGACGTCCTGATCCGGCGGGTCGAGCGGAGCATGGACCTGCAGGGCTCCGAATATGCGCTGTTCGAGCGGGCGACGCTGCTCGAGGCGGAGGTGCGCAGGCGGACCGCACAGCTCGAGCAGGCGCTGGCCGAGCTGCAGCGGAGCAACCGCGCGCTGGAGGAGGCGCGCGGCCGTGCCGACGCCGCGAACACCTCCAAGACGCGCTTCCTCGCCGCCGCCTCGCACGACCTCCTGCAGCCGCTGAACGCCGCCCGGCTGTTCCTGTCGGCACTCGCCGAGACCGAGCTGCCGGAAAGCGCCGGGCAGCTCATCGAGAACGTCGACAGCGCCTTCGATTCGATCGACCGGCTGCTCACCGCCCTGCTCGACATCTCGAAGCTGGACGCCGGCGTGGTGACGCCGACCTTCGAGAACGTCGCCCTGGCGCCGCTGCTGCAGCGTCTCGCCACCGAGTTCGCGCCCCTCGCCGAGCGCAAGGGGTTGAGCCTGCGCCTTGCGCCGACCTCGGCCGTGGTGCGGACCGATCGCGACATGCTGGCCCGGGTCCTGATGAACCTGTTGTCGAACGCCATCCGCTACACGGTCCGTGGCGGCGTGCTGATCGGCGTGCGGCGACGGGGCGGGGAGTTCCGTGTCGACGTGGTGGACAGCGGCGTCGGCATCCCGGATGACCAGCAAGCCGAGGTGTTCGAGGAGTTCCGCCGCCTGGAGACCGACACGCGGCAGCGGGAGCGCGGCTGCGGGCTGGGGCTCGCCATCGTCGAGCGGATCGCGCGCATGCTCGGCCATCCGGTGAGCGTCTGGTCCGCTCCCGGGCGCGGCTCGCGGTTCTCCCTACTGCTGCCGGCGGGCGCCCTGCTGGCCAAGGGTGCACCCGCACCAGCGGAGAGCGGTCGTTTGACGGGCTCGCGAGGCGCCCTGCTGGTCGTGATCGAGAACGAGGCCTCGATCCGCGAAGGCATGAAGGTCCTGCTGCAGGGCTGGGGCTATGTCGTGCTGACCGCCTCCTCGCCGGACGTCGCGCTCGGCCTCCTGCGCCGCAGCAGCCGTACCCCTGCCGCGCTGATCGCGGATTATCATCTCGACCAGGGGACCGGCACCGAGGCGATCCGGCAGATTCGCGGGGCGCTCAGCCTGCCGCTGCCGGCGGTCGTGATCACCGCCGACCGGCTCCCCGCGGTGCAGCAGGAGGTCGAGGGGCTGGGCGTGCCGATGCTGAGCAAGCCGGTGCGCCCCGCCCAGCTCCGCTCGCTCCTGGCGGCGATGCTGGAGCCACGGGCGGCCTGATCCGCGGGCCGCCAGTCACACGCGTCCAGCAGATCTCGATCGTCAGGCGAAGAAGTCGCGCACGGCCAGCACGGCCTGCGTCCGGCTGAACACGCCGAGCTTGCGCAGGATCAGGGTCACGTGGGCCTTCACGGTGGTCTCGGCGATGCCGAGCTCGTAGGCGATGATCTTGTTCGGCTTGCCCGCTACCATCAGGCGCAGGATGTTGTCCTGCTGCGGGGTCAGGGCCTTCAGCCGCTCGGCGATCGTGGCGCCGTTGGGTCGGCCCGAGGCGACGCCTTCTGCGTCAGGCTGCCAAGTCTCGCCTGCCAGGACATGTCGGAGAGCTTCACTGATGCTCGCCCGGTCGAGAGACTTGGGAACATAGGCCATCGCACCGCTGGCAATGGCCTCGCGAATCATCCGCGGCTCATCCGTCGCAGAGACAATCACGACGGGCAGGGCAGGAAAGCGCCGCCGCAGCTCGACCAGGCCGCTGAGCCCATTCGCTCCGGGCATCCGCAGGTCGAGCAACAGCAAATCGAGGTCCGGCACCGCGGCGGCGAGGCGGCACGCTTCGTCCAGCGTGCCCGCTTCGAAAATCTGCGAATCGGTATCCTCGAGATGCCGGACGGCGAGAACCACGGCCTCACGGAATAGAGGGTGATCGTCGGCGACCAGGACCTTGAGCATGATGGTTGCCTCCCCTCGGTCCCGTTCACGAGAATAGGCGCGGACCACCGGCCGGGGAAGCCCGATTGCGGTCGGCAACGGAATGGGGCGGCCGAAGCCGCCCCATGCTGAGGTGCCCGACCTAAGGCTCACTCGACGAGCTTGAACGCCCAGACCGAGCCGCCCTGGTTGAAGTTGTGGACGACCTTTGCGACGTCGCCGCCCCACAACGGCACCGCACCGCCCCAGCCCGAGACGACCGCAACATACTGCGCGCCGTCCTGCTCCCAGGTGATCGGCGAGCCGACGACGCCGGAGCCGGTATTGTACTTCCAGAGCACCTCGCCGGTCGTGTCGTCGACCGCCTGCAGGTAGCCCTCGGGCGTGCCGTAGAAGACGAGGCCGCCGCCCGTGGTCAGGACCCCGCCCCAGAGCGGCGCCTGATTTGGCACCTCGAACTTGATCTGGCCGCTCGCGGGGTCGATCGCCCGCAGGACGCCGATATGGTCGTCGTAGAGCGGCTTGATGTTGAAGCCGGCGCCGAGATAGGCCGCACCCTTCTTGTAGCTGATCGGCTCGTTCCAGATGTCCATGCCCCACTCGTTGCTGGGCACGTAGAACAGGCCGGTCTTCTGGCTGTAGGCCATCGGCATCCAGTTCTTGGCGCCGAGGAAGCTCGGGGCGTTGAAGACCGGGTCCTTGTCCTTGCCGCTGGCCGCCACCTCGTCCGGGCTCTTGGGCCGCGAGGCCGGATCGGCAATCGGCCGGCCGTCATCGCCAAAGCCCTTGGCCCAGGTGATCTTGGACACGAACGGCGTGGCGCTGATGAAGCTGCCATCGGTGCGGTCGAGCACGAAGAAGAAGCCGTTGCGGTCCGCCTTGGCGCCGGCGTGGATCGTCTGCCCGTCCCGCTGGAGCTCGAACGGGATGAACTCGTTGGCGCCGTCGAAGTCCCAGCCGTCGTGCGGCGTTCCCTGATAGTGCCACTTGATCTCGCCGTTCTCCGGGTCGATGGCGAGCGTGGAAGCGCTGTAGAGATTGTCGCCCGGGCGCAGCCAGCTGTTCCAGGGCGCCGGCTGGCCGGTACCGACATAGAGCAGGTTGAGGTCGGGGTCGTAAGTGCCGCCGAGCCACGCGGCGGCACCGCCGGTCTTCCACAGGTCCCCGGGCCAAGTGGCGTTGGTCGTCCCGGTGACGGTCGATTCCTTGCCGCCGAGCCGGCCCATGTGGCCCTCGACCGTCGGCCGGTACCAGACCTCCTCGCCGGTCTCGGCGTCATAGGCCTTGACCGCTCCGACGATGCCGAACTCGCCGCCGGAATTGCCGACGATGACCTTGCCTTTGACCACCAAGGGGGCGGCCGTGTTGGAGTAGCCGTCGGCGTAGTTCTCCATCTTCTTGCGCCAGACGGTCTTGCCGGTGTCCTTGTTCAGGGCGACCAACTGCGCGTCCAGCGTCGTGAAGAAGATCTTGCCACCGTAGATGGCCGCACCCCGGTTGACCACGTCGCAGCAGGGCAGGATGCCCTCGGGCAGGCGAGCGTCGTACTGCCACTTCTCCTGGCCGGTCCGCGCATCGACCGCGAACACGCGCGAGTAGGAGGCGGTGACGTAGAGGGTGCCATCGGAGACGAGCGGCTGGCTCTCCTGGCCACGCTGCTTCTCGCCACCGAACGAGAGGGTCCAGGCGGGCACCAGCCGCTTGACGGTCGTCTTGTTGATCGCGTCGAGCGGGCTGTAGCGCTGCGCCTTGTAGCCGAGCCCATTGGTCAGGACATCGCCGGTGGTCTGGTCATCCTTGAGCAGATCCGCGTCGGTCACCGCCAGCGCCGGCAGCGACGTCGTCGCGAGCAGAGCAAATGTGCAGGTGGCAAGTAGTCTCGAGGAAGTCATTTGGGCTCTCCCTTCACTGCTGCGGCCAAGATGATCAGGGCCGTCATGCTCTGGTAAGCTCGACAAAGGTCGTAGGCCGGCACGGCTCAGGCGAATGGGGGCGCCCGATAGTCCACGCCGTGATTGGCGAAGATTGCGGCCATGGTGCCGTCGCGCACCGCTGCCGCCAGCACGTCGCCGGCGGCGTAGCCGAGATCGCGCGCGTTCTCCCGCACGGCACCGCCGACGGCCCAGGAGGCGGCGGCAAGGCCATCCAGCGGGATTAGATCGAGGTCGAACCGTGGCCGGTCGGTGCCAAGCCCCGCCTCCACTTGGCTGCGCAGGCCCATGAAGGCGGCGATCTCGCCGGTACGGAGCGCCGCCAGCCCCTCCTCGACGCGCTGGTAGTGCACGACCGTCGGCCTGAGCTGCCCGCCCAGGCTCGAGCCGAGATAGAAGTCCGGCAGGCTGTCGAGCTCAACCCCGACCGGCTGCCCGACCAAGGCCTGCAGCGACGCCTCGCCGTCGATGCGATTCGGGTCGGAGGCAACCACGAAGCCCTCGGTGAAGTAGGGCTGCACGAGAACCGCGAGCTCGCTGCGAATCTCGAGCTCACGCCGATAGGGCACGTGCAGCATCAGGTTCACGACCGAGCGATCGACCGTGCCGCCCCGCCAGACATGATTGCGCAGGTCATCCTCGACCGTGTCGCCGGCAGACACCGCGGTGAGCTCCAGGCGAAGCTCCAGCCTGTCGGCGAGCAGGCGGGCGATGTCGCAGTCGATCCCGACCAGCGCGCCGTCGCGCGTCGCAGAGAACGGGGCGAAGTCCTGATAGACGGCGACCCTGAGGCGCCCCTTGGCCCGGATCTCGTCGAGGCTCTCGCCGACCGTGTTGACCGTGTCGGCGTAAATCCTGGCCCGTGCGACGCTCGGCAGTCCGGCCGCGAGGCCGGCGAGCGCCACGCGGCGGGTCAGCCTCATTGCTCGGCCACGGTGTCGAGCCAGGACCGGATCGCCCAGATCGCCTCCTGACTGAGCACCCCCTCGAAGGGCGGCATGTAGGTCACGCCGTTCCTGATCGAGCCGGTCATCACGCGGCTGACGAAGTAGCCGTCGTCGTCGACCGGGATGAGCAGTCTCAGATCGGGTGCTATGCCGCCCGACACCGCGCCGAGGCCGTGGCAGCGGGCGCAGTTCTGATTGAACGCCTTGTCGCCGATCCGCTGCGCGAGGTTATAGTCCGGGGTGCCGCGATAGGGGTTCTCGGGCTGCAGGTCCTCACCGAGATTGGGCAGCCCGGTGGTGTCGACCGCGTGGGGCACGACGTCCCCATGGGCCCACGCGGTTTCCGCCGCGGCTCCGACGAGCAGAGCTACCGTCAGCGCCCGCCATTTCCTGGGCATCGGCCATCCTCCGATCTCGGCTGTTTGCGTTGGCCGGGGAGCTAGCCTGGATCGTCTCGGCCCGTTGAGCCGCACTTTGGTCGGGGTGCCGGCCCGCGCCGCTACGACCTTGGTCCCGCTTCATCCGCGGCGGCGCTCGGCGCACACGAGCCTCGGGCCTTGCACCGCAGGGGAGGACGAGGATGCGTGGACGATGCCTGACCGCGCTGGCGTTGGTGCTGGCGGCCGCCTCGACCGAAGCGTCGGCGACCGGCCCCACCGCCTGGGTCTCCAACGAGCGGGACAACACGATCTCGGTGATCGACGTCGCCACGTTGCAGCTCGTGGATACCATTCCCGTTGGGCAGCGCCCGCGGGGCATCGTGTTCTCGCCCGACTACTCCAAGCTCTATATCTGCGCCTCGGATGACGACACCGTGCAGGTGCTGGACGTCGCCACGCGCAAGATCGTGGCCGATCTGCCGTCGGGCGCCGACCCGGAGTTCTTCGATCTCGCGCCCGGGGGGCGGCTGCTCTACATCGCCAACGAGGACGACGCGATCACGACCGTGGTCGATACCGACGAGCGGCGGGTCGTCGCCCAGATCGACGTCGGCATCGAGCCCGAGGGCATGGCGGTCAGCCACGACGGCCGGATGGCGGTGACGACGTCCGAGACCACCAACATGGTCCACTGGATCGACACCACGAGCCACGAGATCGTGGCGAACACCCTGGTGGCGCAGCGACCGCGCTATGCGCGCTTCTCAGCCGACGACAAGCTCCTGTGGGTCACCTCGGAGATCGGCGGCGCGGTGTCGGTCATCGACGTCGCCAGCCACACGGCACTCCGCGAGATCACCTTCGAGATTCCCGGTGTCCCGAAGGAGCTGGTGCAGCCCGTCGGGCTGCGGCTGTCGCGCGATGGCCGGCAGGCGTTCGTGGCGCTCGGCCCTGCCAACCGGGTCGCGGTGGTCGACACCACCACCTACGAGGTCGAGAAATATCTCCTGGTCGGCCGCCGCGTCTGGCAGCTCGACCTCACGCCCGATGGTGGGACCCTGTTCACCACCAACGGCCTCACCAACGACGTGTCGGTGATCGACGTGGCCAGCCTCGAGGTCGTCAAGTCGACCCCGGTCGGCCGGATGCCGTGGGGCGTGGCGGTCCGGCCCTAGCCCAGCCCGGCTACGACCAAAGTCCGGCTGCGCCTCCGGCCTGCACCGAGCTAGTCAAACCCACACCTTACTTTTGGGGAGGATCTGGCAAATGCTGCATCAAACTCTCACCGATCTGAACGCGAAGTTTGCTCTGCGGACGCGCTACGACAACTTCATCGGCGGCAAGTGGGTCGCCCCGGTGCGCGGTCAATATTTCGACAACCCGACGCCGGTCAGCGGCGCCAAGCTCTGCGAGATCGCCCGCTCGACCGCAGAGGACATCGAGCTGGCGCTGGACGCCGCGCACGCCGCCGCTCCTGCCTGGGGTCGGACCTCGACCGCAGCCCGCGCCGCGATCCTGAACAAGGTCGCCGATCGGATGGAAGAGCGGCTCGACCTCCTGGCGCTGGTCGAGACCCTCGACAACGGCAAGCCGATCCGCGAGACCACCGCCGCCGACGTGCCGCTCGCGATCGATCATTTCCGCTACTTCGCCGCCTGCGTCCGCGCGCAGGAAGGCAGCCTCGCCGAGATCGACCACGACACCGTCGCCTACCACTTCCACGAGCCCTTGGGCGTGGTCGGCCAGATCATCCCCTGGAACTTCCCGCTGCTGATGGCAGTGTGGAAGCTGGCCCCGGCGCTGGCGGCCGGCAACTGCGTCGTGCTCAAGCCCGCCGAGCAGACGCCGATGAGCATCATGGCGCTGATGGACCTGGTCGGCGACCTCCTGCCGCCGGGCGTGCTCAACGTCGTCAACGGCTTCGGCGTCGAGGCCGGCAAGCCGTTGGCGCAGAACAAGCGGATCGCCAAGGTCGCGTTCACCGGCGAGACCTCGACCGGCCGCCTGATCATGCAGTACGCGGCTGAGAACATCATCCCGGTGACGCTCGAGCTGGGCGGCAAGTCGCCCAACATCTTCTTCAGCGACGTCATGGCCGAGGACGACGACTATCTCGACAAGGCGCTCGAGGGCTTCGCGATGTTCGCCCTCAACCAGGGCGAGGTCTGCACCTGCCCGAGCCGCGTCCTGGTCCAGAGGAAGATCTACGACCGCTTCATGGAGAAGGCGGTGGCACGAGTGGCCGCGATCAAGCAGGGCAGCCCGCTCGATCCCACGACCATGATCGGCGCCCAGGCCAGCAACGACCAGCTCGAGAAGATCCTGGCCTACATCGACATCGGCCGCCAGGAGGGTGCCGAAGTGCTGATCGGCGGCGGCCGGGCCGAGCTGGGTGGCGAGCTGTCCACCGGCTACTATGTCCAGCCGACCGTGTTCGCCGGCCATAACCGGATGCGCATCTTCCAGGAGGAGATCTTCGGGCCGGTGGTGTCGGTCACGACCTTCGAGGATGAGGACGAGGCGCTGGCGATCGCCAACGACACGCTCTACGGGCTGGGTGCGGGCGTGTGGACACGCGACGGTAGCCGCGCCTACCGCTTCGGCCGCAACATCCAGGCCGGCCGGGTCTGGACCAACTGCTACCATCTCTATCCGGCGCACGCGGCGTTCGGCGGCTACAAGCAGTCGGGCATCGGGCGCGAGACCCACAAGATGATGCTCGACCACTATCAGCAGACCAAGAACCTCCTGGTCAGCTACAGCCCGAAGGCGCTCGGTTTCTTCTGATCGCGTTCAGCCTCCCTGACGCGATCCTCACTCGGGTGCCGCGTGTCGGCACCCCTTTCTTTTGCCAGCCGGAGGGCCCCATGGTCGAGCGCGTGATCGCCACCCCCGCCGCCATTGCGCTGATCGAGCGCCTGCGCGAGCGTCACGGCGAGCTGCTGTTCCACCAGTCCGGCGGCTGCTGCGACGGCAGCGCCCCGATGTGCTACCCGGCGGGCGAGTTCCGGATCGGCGAGCAGGACGTCCAGCTCGGCGCGATCGCGGGCTGCGTCTTCTACATGGGCGCCGCGCAGTTCGCATACTGGGCACACACGCAGCTGATCATCGACGTCGTTCCCGGCCGCGGTGCCGGTTTTTCGCTCGAGGCACCGGAAGGCCTTCGTTTCCTGACCCGCAGCCGACTGTTCACCGACGCCGAGACCGCATGCCTCCCGCCCGTCGGTGCCGGAACCTGATCGCCGCACCGACCCCGCGGCTCATGCTCGGCCCAGCTCGGCCTGATGGTCGCGACAGGCCATCGAGACCTCGCGCGCGATCCGCACCACCTCCCCGAAGCCGAGCCCGGGTTCGCGGAGCGGGCGCAGGCGCGCGACGACGTCGGGTGGAAGATCCGGCAGGGTCAGCACCACGTCGACGAGAGCACCGATGACGGCGTTGTGCGCGCGCTCCGGCGTGGGCAGATCGGCCAGCGGAAAATGTGCTTCGTCGCCATCCTTCATCTCTCGAATCCTTTCTGGAGTGTCGAAAGGATATCAACGATCGTCTGGCGGGCGCGAGTGGCCCCGGTCGTGATGGCCGGCATGCGCAGGAAGTCGTGGATCATGCCCGATTGCACCGCGATGTCGACCGGTACGTGGCTCTCCTCCAGCCTGCGTCCGTAGGCCAAACCCTCATCGAGCAGGGGGTCGTGGTCGGCCAGCACCATGTAGGCCGGAGCCACTCCCGAGAGGTCGGCCGCCCGGAGGGGTGAGAACCGCCAGTCGAAGCGGTCGGCCGGATCGTTCTGGTAGTGGCCGTAGAACCAGTCCAGCGCCGCGGACTCGAGCAGATGACCGATCGCGAACCGTTCCTGCGAGGCATGGGCAGCCGCGGCATCGGTCACCGGATAGATCAGGATCTGCCGCAAAGGGACGAGGGGCATCGTCCCCGGCTCGTGCGCGGCGAGGATCGCGAGCACCGCCGCCAGCGAGCCGCCGACGCTGTCGCCCGCGACCGCGAAGCGGCGAGGATCGAGGCCGTGCGCCGGACCCTCCGCTGCGAGCCAATGGACCGCATCGAGGGCGTCGTGCAATGCGGTCGGAAACTTGTGCTCGGGCGCCAACCGGTAGTCCGGCGACAGGACGCCCCAGCCGGAGCGCCGAGCCAGATCGCGGCACAGGCCGTCGTGCGAGTCCAGATCGCCGAGGACATAGCCCCCGCCGTGCAGGAACAGCAGGACGGGCAGCGGTCGGGCAGCGGTGGGCTCGTGCGGTGCGTAGAGGCGGGCCACGATCTCCGCCCCGTCCCGGGTGGGCAGCCGAAGCTCGTGCACCGGGAGCGAGTCCCCGCCCTCGCCCTCGAAGATCGCAGCGGTCCGGGCGAAGGCAGCTCGGGCTTCGGCAACGGACATCTCATGGAGCGGCCGCTGCTTGCCGCTGAGCCGACCGAGCTCGATCAGCTCGAGAAACTCCGCAATGTCGGGATCGAGCGGCACAGCTCAGGCAACCTCCAGGGCCGGTGCCAGGAGCGCCGCCACGCTGCCCAGCAGGGCCGGCTCGCGCAGGATCTCCCGGTGCGTCCCGGGCAGCACATGGAACTCGCCCGATCTGCCGATCTGCTGGCTCAGCAGGTGCCGCGACCGCTCGCGGCCGGCTATCCACCAGGAGACCGGCCGCACCGCGATCGGCTGCAAGGACGGCATCGCCGCCGCCAGAGCACGCAGATGCGTGGCGACGGCGAGCAGCGGCTCGAGCTCGGGCGGGCAATCGGCCCCCTCGGCCGCTTCAGCGCCCTCGCCCGGCACGTAGGGGTCCACGAGGCAGCAGAACTCGACCGCCTGCCCTTGCGATTCCAGGACTTGCGCGACCGCGACGGCCAAGGTCCCGCCCA
>JBGAKU010000369.1:0-4255 GCA_044224255.1 Geminicoccaceae bacterium | reverse complement strand
CGAGCTCCCGACCCGGTCATGGCGACGACGAGCCACCGCGGTGCCGGTCCAGCATCGCCTTGGCGAGTGCGAGGAGTTCGGCCGCATCCTCGGCACCGCGCCTGCGGCTCAGATTGTCCAGATGGATCCGCCGGTAGGCCAGAACGTCCGGCATCAACTCGGTGCGAATGCCGGCATGCGTGGCAAGCATCAGCCAAGCCGCCACGTCGCGGTGTCGGGTGGCCGCATCGAATCGCCCGATCCGGTTAAAGACCTCGCGGCGGACGAGCATGGTCAGCGCGGTGTAGCCCGGGCGGGCGCGAGCAAGCGGATGGTCCTTGAAGCGCGCCTCCTCCTCGGCGAGCTCGGCGACCCAGAAGTTCTTGAAGTGAGTGAGGAGCAACTCGAGCTGCGGCTCGGCCACGAAGCGCGCCACCTGTCGTTCGAGCTTCTCCGGATGCCAAAGGTCGTCGGCGTCGAGGAAGGAGACAAGATCGCCACACGCCAGCTCGATGCCCCGGTTGCGCGCTGCGGCCGGCCCGGCATTCTCCTGCCGGACATAGCGGACACGCGATCCGAGACGGGCCGCCACCTCCGGTGTAGCGTCGGTCGAGCCGTCATCGACCAGGATCACCTCCAGTGGCGACTTGGTCTGGTCGAGGGCACTGGTGACGGCCTCTTCGAGGAATGCCTCGCCGTTGTAGACCGGGACGACACAGCTGACCGAAGGGCCGGTCCCCGCGGCTATCGACGTCACCTGCCGCCGACCGACGGCAGCTCCGGCAAAGGCGGGTCGAGCGCGAACATGTCGGCCATGTCGTCGAACTTCTCGAGCCTTGGCGTCTCATAGGGTTCCGGGGTGGCCGCGAGCCCAACCGTGGGCGTTCCACCGGCCGCCGCAGGAACGTCGCTCGACGCGACCAGTCCCTCGCTTCGCAGTTCGTCGACCAAGCGTTCGACATCCTGCCGTGCCCGCTCGAGGTCAATGCCATAGCGGTCGACCAGCGAAGCGCTCAGGCGACTGACGCTCGACCCAGGCTCAAGCTGCAACCAGACATAAGCACCCGAGCCGCGCATACTGTAGTAGATGCCGGTGGCGAGATTGATCAACACCGCCTCGCCCTCGATGACCTTGGCCGCCACCTCGTCTGGCTTGGCGCGCACGGTGGTTTCGTCGCTCATTACCCTAGCCTCCTGCGTTTCCGCCCGCCGCCGCGCGACGCCGCTGCAGCGAGCGCCATACCGCGTTGGCGAGATTGCTCTGGAGCACGTTACCAGCCCGCGTGAGATTGGTTCGGTGGAGCCGACGCATGACCAGCACCTCGGGCAGCAGCTCCACGGCCGTCCCGAGATCCGCCACCCGCAGGAACCAGTCCGTGTCCTCGCCGATGCGCAGCGTCTCGTCGAACCGACCGACGTGGGCGAACACCTCACAACGTGCCAACATGGTCTGCGGCACGTAGCCGGGTAGGGCAGCGGCGGCGAGAGGATGGTCGCGCATGGCTTCCGCCTCCGCACGCAGTTCCTCGATCCAGAAGTTGCGCACCTGGGTCACGGATACCTGGAGGTCGCCGCGTTCCGCGAATCGCCGCACCTGACGGGCAAGCTTCTGCGGCAGCCAGAGATCGTCGGCGTCGAGGAAGGCGAGCAGCGAACCAGTCGCTAGCGCGATGCCTTTGTTACGGGCGGCTGCCGGTCCCTTGTTGTCCTGGTAGACATAGCGGATCCGCTCGCCAAAGCGATCGACTACGTCCCGTGTCCCGTCTGTGGAGCCGTCGTCGACCACGATGACCTCGGCCGGTAGCAGCGTCTGGGCGAATACGCTGGCGAGCGCCTCGCCGAGAAAGGCCTCGCCGTTGAATACGGGGATAATGCAGCTGATCGCGGCTGGCATCGCGGCACTCACTGTTGCATCAGCAGTTCGCGCACCCGCGGTGCGATCTGGCGCACGTCCGCGCCGAGCTCGAGCCAGTAGGCCGGAACGCGCGTCACCAGATCGCCGAGCCGATCCATTGCCCGCGGGCCGCCGCCGGGCAGGAACAAGAGGGAGCTCGGCGCCAGGGCGAGCAGCGCGTCGCGCATCGAGGCCGGCCGGAAGCTCGTGTCTTCGCGAGGGACGGTGACCCGTGGCAGGATGATCGCGTCGATGCTCGTCTCATTCGCCAGCCTCACCCCTTCGGAGCCCCCGAAATAGACGACCGATTTGTCCTCTTCCACGTGGTGGCCCGGCAGGCAGGCAGGCTCGAGAAGCGGGTAGCGGCGCATGTGCCCGGGGTTGATCAGGGCCGTGCAGTAGAGGCTGTACCCGGCGAAGCCTCCGCCGGGATTCACGGCAAGGCCGACGAAATCGTCGCCGAGATAGGGCAGGCCTTCCAGCAGGCAGCAGATGGTCGAGGTCGACTTGCCGGAGCCGCCCATGCCAACGAATAACCCTCCCCGTCCCTCGGACTGGACGAGCCCGGCGTGGATGAGCTGCACACCGTCGTCGGCGAGGGCGACCGCGAGCGGCTTGTGGAACGGCCGAGCGCGCTCGTCGAGGTGCAGCCGGCCGGCGCGAGACACCCAGGCGACGATGCGACGCTCCTGCCGTTGCAGCAGGGCGGAGGCGTGCGGCCGGTGTTCCGCGACCACCGATCCGTCCTCCGACACGACAACCACGCCATAGGTGCCGAGTCCTGGCGAAAGACCCGGGCGGTCCAATCCGACGCCGGTCTCCTCCTCATGCCATAGATCGAGCCGAAAAAAGGGCTCCGCCGGTTCGATGCGCAGGTGCACGAAAGAAGCGAGCAGCTCCTCGGCCAAGTGATTTCCGGCCACGCGCACCCGCATGACTCGCCCTGCCAGCCGGATGTGCTGCTCGTGGACCGCCCCGACCGCCTGCGTGGCCCGGCCGAACGCAGCCGAGGCGGCGGCGAAGCCCGTCGCCCCGTCGGGTGGACATATGCCTGTCGTCGAGCTCATGCGCGGTCGAACTTCATGTGCCGCTTGCGGATAACGGCTGGCAGGTTCGCGCCGTAGCGGTGCATCAGCCGCGCGACGTGACGGACCCGAAGAAGACCACGGGGCGGCCGCGCGTCCTCGCCGCTGTAGACCAGATCCAGCAGGCGCGGATCGATAGGGCTGGTCATGGTCGCCCAGAGCCGCAGCGAGCAGGTCAGCCAGGGCCAGCGCAGCTGCGCCAATGCCCGGCGATGGTGCAAGGTACCTGCGAGGGTGGGCGCGATCCCGTCGGGCATGGCCAGGCCCAGCAGTCGATGTGCCAGGTACAGGCGCTTGGCAACCACGCTGCCCACGCCGGCGCGGACAAAACGCGCCTGTACCTCTGGCCAGGCGACGGCGACGCCGAGCTGCCGCACCAGAGCCGCCAGGTCGAGAAGCTGGCGTAGCCAGACGAAGCCGAGGTCGGCGCCGCGATCCTGCAGCTCCGAATGCAGCAGGTTGTGCACGATCTGGTGCTCGGCCGAGAGCGTGCGGACACGCAGATCTCCGTCACGGCGCAGGATCGAATCCCGCCATGCTTCGTCCGGCCCGAGCAGATCGCGCTGGCCGCTGATGAACCACTGGACGTCGTAGGGAACGATGGCGCCGGTGCGGGTGAACTCGACGAAGTAGGTGACGAACTTGCCCGGCTCGGGCGGCAATTCGCGGTAGCCCGCATCCAGCAGCGCCGCACGGGCATCCGGTATCGCGTCGCGCGGAATGAACAGGTCGACGTCGCGCAGGATGCGGGCCCCGGGATCGTCGTAGCGGCTGACAAACAGGTCGACCGCGCCTTTCAGGATCACCGGCTCCACGCCGCGCGCGTTCATCGCCCGTATCGCATCCACGAACTGGGTCTTGATGCGCTCGTTGCGGACGATGTTGACCGAGTGACTGCGGCGCAAATAGGCGGCCGCGGCGTCGGGAAGCGAGCCCTCCAGACCCTTGGCGCGCAGTCGTGACCATAGGGTTGGTGCCAGCAGGTCACTGTTGGCCAGAGCCACCAGATCCGGCCAAGCGGCACCCGCCGCCTCGATCCGGAGCCTCAGGGCACCATCGTCGGCCGGTCGCTCCCACCCGAGGCAGGCTGCCAGCAGCAGCAACCGGTCGCGCTGGTCGAGCGGTGAGGCACCGGCCCGGGCGGGCAGCTTCGATCGCAGGAACGGCCCTTCAGCCAAGCCTCGGCCTGCCTGCCTGCGCGTGGCTATGGTCCATGGCTTCTCCCAAGGCCCCTCCCGACTTTGCCCGACCCACACGTCTCAGTGGACGGCTTGGGCAGCGAACCTCCGATCATGGT
>JBGAKU010000368.1:0-4261 GCA_044224255.1 Geminicoccaceae bacterium | reverse complement strand
CCTGGCCAAGGCCGCCGCCATTGGGCTCGGCCTCGCGCCCCCCACGCCGCTGCTGACCCGCCTGCAGGGGCGTGGGCCGGTCGAGCTCGGCCTGCTGACCGGTGCCGCCCTGTTGCTTCTCGGCGTCGGCTACGTGCTCTGGGCCGTCGAGAGCTGGCGTGAGGCCGGCTTCGGCGATCTGCCGCCCCACGAGAGCGTTCGGATCGTCGTGCCGGCGGTGACCGCAATCGCGATCGGCATCCAGCTCGCCTTCAGCGGCTTCGTCCTGGCGATGATCGAGTTCGGACGGGAGCTGCGGCTGCAGCGTGATCGGCCCTGAGGGAGCGGACCGGCCCCGCGCGGGCATCATCCTGGCCGGGGCGGTCCTGCTCCTGTGGCCCTCGATCCTGAACTGGCATCCCTATCTGTTTTGGGACACTTATGGCTATTTTCTCCAGGGCAAGGCCTATGCTCGGCTGATGCTGGCTGCGGCGGGCATCGGGCCGCCGCCGGCGGAGGTCGCCCAAGGCTGGATCGGCGCCGCGGGGCGGATGCTGGCCCGGGATCCCGCGATCCGCTCGCCGACCTGGAGCCTCGTCACCTACGGCACCGCGGTGGCGGGCAGCTTCTGGTTCCTCGCTCTGACCAACGCGCTCGCCGCCGCGGCAACGGTCGAGCTCGCACTGGTCCGCCTGCTCGGGCTGCCGCCCGCCTCGCGCCTGCTCCTGCTCGCCGGCATGGCCGCGCTCACCTCGCTACCCTGGTTCGCGAGCTACCTGATGCCCGACCTCTTTGCGGGGCTGCTGGTTCTCGCCGCGTCGCTGCTGGTCTTCGCCTGGCCGTCGCTGCGTCCGGCGGAACGCGCCGCCCTGATCGCCCTGTATGTGGCGACGCTGACCTTCCACACCTCGCAGCTTCTGCTCGGCGTCCTGCTGCCACCGCTTGCCGCCCTGGTGCCGGGCACGCTTGCCGAGCGCGGCCGGCGCCTCGTGCGGCTGGGCGTGCCCTGCATCGCTGCGGCGGGGCTCCTGGTCGCTCTGGGCTGGCTCGGCTTCGGGGAGCCGAGCGCCACGCCGCACAGCCCGCCCTTCCTGCTGGCGCGCGCCTGGGAGGACGGGCCTGCCCGTGCCTATCTGGCGGAGGCCTGCCCGGCCGCCGGCTGGGCGATCTGCGCCCATCTCGACCGGCTGGCGCCGACCGCGCAGGAGTTCCTCTGGCGCAAGGAGGACAGCTACTTCGCCATGGACCTCGCCACCCGCGCCGCCTTGCGGGCGGAGGAGAGGGCCATCCTGTTCCAGGCCCTATGGGCCGACCCCCTCGGTGAGATCCGTGCCGCGTTGGTCAACGCTGCGTCGCAGGCAGCCCGCTTCGGGCTCGACGACTTCGTCCTGGGCCGTGGAGCGGCGGTGACGCCGACCGACTACACCTTCGTCTATCAACCGCTCGCGCCGGCGGCAGCATGGGGCCTGGGCACCTTCAGCGCCATCGTTTACGGCGGCGCGGCGCTCGCCCTCGCGGTGCTCGCGGCCCTGTGGCGATGTGGGCGGCTTGCCGCGCGCGAGCGGCAGATGGTTCTGTTCGTGCTGGCGGCGCTGCTGCTCAACGCGGCGATCTGCGGCGCTCTGTCGGGGCCGCACCCGCGCTATCAGGCCAGGGTCGTCTGGCTGCTGCCCCTGCTCGCCGCGGCGCTGTCGCTCAGCCCCCGTGCCGTGCCCGCACCGCGAGCTGCTTGATCGCCAGCAGCTCGGCGCGCAGCTCGGCAAGCGTGCCGCGCCAGTCCGGCTCGGGGGTCGTGCGCACTGGTGCCGGGCGCACCGGCATCCGGCGCGGCGCTGCCGCGTCCTCCCCGGCTGCCGGTCTGGTGCGACGGCCGCGCAGGAGCTTCTGCGCGCCTTTGATCGTGTAGCCCTCGTCGTAGAGCAGGCTGCGGATCTGGCGCAGCAGGTCGACGTCCTCGGGCCGATAGTAGCGCCGGCCGCCGCCGCGCTTGAGCGGCCGGACCTGGGCGAACTTGCTCTCCCAGAACCGCAGCACGTGCTGGGCGACGTCGAGGTCGTCCGCGACCTCGCTGATCGTGCGGAACGCGGCCGAGGACTTGCCTGGGCGTTCCACCCTCTCGTCGGCCAGATCGGGCGACAGCACCTCGCTCATTCATGCCTGTCCGCGGTCGCGTTGACGCGCTCCTTGAGCACCTGCGAGGCGCGGAACACGAGCACCCGGCGCGGCAGGATCGGCACCTCCTCGCCCGTCTTCGGGTTGCGGCCCACCCGCCGGCCCTTGTGACGGACGGTGAAGGTACCGAAGGAGGAGATCTTGACCGAGCCCTCCTGCAGCAGCGACTCCGAGATCTCGCCCAAGATCGCGTCCACGAGATCGGCCGATTCGCTCCGCGACAGCCCGACCTCCTGATAGACCGACTCGGCGAGCTGGGCCCGGGTGACCGTCTTGCCTGCCATGCCACGCTCCGCTACCCAGCCGGTGGCAGAAAAAGCTAAGCAGCGCAAAGGCTTCCGTCAAGATGCCGACGTTGCGGCCTACCAGCGGATTGCGGCCGCCCCCCAGGCGAAGCCGCCACCCATCGCCGTGGCGACGACGAGATCGCCCGGCTGGATCCGCCCGTCGGCGACCCCGACGCTGAGCGCAAGCGGGATCGACGCGGCCGAGGTGTTCGCGTGCTGCTCGACGGTCACGATCACCTTGTCGGCCGGCAGCTGCAGCCGCTTGCCGACGGCGTCGATGATCCGCTTGTTGGCCTGATGCGGCACCAGCCAGTCGATGTCGCCTGGTGCCAGATGCGCCCGGTCGACCACCGAGAGCGCCGCGTCGGCGAGCTCGCCCACCGCGCAGCGGAACACCTCGCGGCCGTTCATCCGCAGAAGGCCGACCGTCCCGCTGCTGGAGGGGCCGCCGTCGACATAGAGGTCACGATAGTGGGTCCCGTCGGCGGCGAGCTGCGTCGCCAGGATGCCGCGATCGCGCGGCCCGCCCGCTTGCTCGTCGGCACGCAGGACCAGCGCGCCGGCACCGTCGCCAAACAGGACGCAGGTGCCGCGGTCGGTCCAGTCGAGCAGGCGCGAGAAGGTCTCGGCACCGATCACCAGCGCCGTCCGTGCCTGGCCGACCCGCAGGAAATTGTCGGCGGTCGCCAGCGCATAGGCGAAGCCGGCGCAGACCGCCTGCAGATCGAACGCGATGCAGCTGCCTGCGCCGAGCTTGGCCTGCACGGCCGTCGCGGTCGCGGGAAAGGTATGGTCGGGCGTGGCGGTCGCGACCAGGATCAGGTCGAGCTCCTGCGGGCGGACGCCGGCCTGGGCCAGAGCCTCGCGGGCGGCCGCGGTCGCAAGATCCGAGGTCGTCTCGCCTTCGGCGGCCAGATATCGCTGCCCGATCCCGGTTCGCTCGCGGATCCATGCGTCGGAGGTGTCGACGGTCCGCGACAGCTCCTCGTTGCTCATGACGCGCGCGGGCAGGTAGGCGCCCACGCCCAGCACGATCGATCTCGTCCCCACGATCAGGACGCTGCCGCGTGCTTGGTCGGCGCCTCGGCCGGGCTGGATGCGCCCATTTCCTCGATGATCCTCTGATTCGTGCAGTTTCTGACCAGATTGGCCGCAACCGCGATCGCCGCGGAGAAGCCGAGGGCGTCGGTGCCGCCATGGCTCTTCACGACGACCCCGTTCAGGCCCAGGAACATGGCACCGTTGTAGCGACGCGAATCGAACTTCTGCCGCAACGAGTCGAAGGCCGGCTTGGCCAATAGGTAGCCGAGCTTGGCGCGCAGCCCACCGCCACGGAAGGCGTCGCGCAGGGCGGAGGTGAACATCGCCGCCGTGCCCTCGGCAATCTTCAGCGCCACATTGCCGGTGAAGCCGTCGGTCACGACGACGTCGACCACACCCTCGGTGACGTCGGTCCCCTCGACGAAGCCGCGGAAGTCGATCGGCAGTGAGCTCTCGCGCAGCATCGCCGCTGCACCCCGGACGACGTCGTCGCCCTTGAGCTCCTCCGTGCCGACGTTCAGCAGGCCTACCCGCGGCTTGGCCACGCCCAGCATCACCCGGGCGTAGACCTCGCCCATGACCGCGAACTGGAACAGATTCTCGGCGGTGCAGTCGACGTTGGCGCCGAGGTCGAGCACCACGACCGGCCGCTGCCGGCCGGGCAGCACGGACGCCATCGCGGGCCGATCGATCGTGGGCAGCGTCTTCAGGACGAACTTCGCCATCGCCATCAACGCACCGGTGTTGCCGGCCGAAACCGCCGCGGCGGCCTCGCCTTCCTT
>JBGAKU010000367.1:0-4280 GCA_044224255.1 Geminicoccaceae bacterium | reverse complement strand
AGATCGACTCCGTCGACGGTGCCGGGCGGCGTACCGCCGGCGAGCTTGACGAACGTCGCGAACAGATCTGTCGAGACAACCGGCTGCGCGTAACGCCGGTTGCCTGACAGGGCGGTAGGCCAGGACAGCACGAACGGCACGCGGATGCCACCCTCGTAGTTCGAGCCTTTGCCACCGCGCAGCGGCGCGTTGCGGCAGTTACCGCAGCCATTGTCCCCCAGGAACACGACGATCGTGTTGTCGGCCACTCCGGCGGTGCGCAGTGCGGCCGTGATCTTGCCGACCGCCTCGTCCAGCGAAACCAGGACGCCGGCGAACAGGCGCCGCTTCTCGTTGGCGATGTGGCCGAGGCGTGCCAGCACCTCGGGCTTCGCCTGGAGTGGGCTGTGGGCAGCCGTGAAGGGCACGTAGAGGAAGAATTTCTCGCCCGCACGCCGTGTAATGAAGCTGACGGCCTCCGTCGCCAGGGTATCGGTCAGGTAGCCCGAGGCCGGCACCGGGGTCCTGCCGCGCAGGATCGGATTGCCCGGCATCTCGCCGAAGTAGGGATGGTCGGTGTCCATGACGCCGAAGAACTCGTCGAACCCATGGCCCAGTGGATTGTCCGAAGGCTTCATCCCGAGGTGCCATTTGCCGATGATGCCGGTCGCGTAGCCTTGTGCCTTCAGCGCCTCGGCGAGCGTCGTCTGGCTTGCCGGCAGTCCGAAGCTGCTCGGGTAGGGCCACTTGCCCGGGTTACCGTAGATCCCGAACTCCTGCTGGTAGCGGCCGGTCAGCAGCCCCGCCCTGCTCGGCACGCACAGGCTGGCCGTCACGTAGCCGTCGGTGAAGGTCACGCCTGCGCGCGCGATGGCGTCGATGTTGGGGGTGGCCACGTCGCCGACATGCCGGGCGCCGACCTCGCCATAGCCGAGATCATCCGCGAGAATGACCACAAAGTTCGGAGGCGCCGCCAGCGGCTGGCTCATGAACTGGCCCATGAAAGTGAGCAGAGCCGCCGCCGTGGTCCATGCACGTAGAAGCATAGTCACCTGCCACCATCGGTTGAGAAATGGCGATAGCTACTAGGGTCACGGTCAACTGTCCATGATCTGTAACGAAGTCAATCGTTTTTCTGGAGATTTTTCACCTTGAAAGATGACATAACGGAGATAATTCAATCCGTGGTAGATCTATCGTTGCCACCTGTGGGGCGAGCTAGGCGTTCACCCACAAACGTCGTGGGTGCAGCAGCTCAAGCGGGTTTGAGACCGGGCCGGAGCACGGGAAACCAGTCCTCGCGCAACCGCTGCCCGGGGCGCATCTCATGGCCTGGATAGGGAGGCGAGGTGCGGCCGGGCCGCTCCGCATAGCGCGCGTCGTCGCCGACCCAGCGCAGGGACAAAGCGCGCCGACGCGTCGCCGACGGGTTGCNNCGCGCCGTGGACGGTGCGGAAGTCGAACAGCACTGCGTCGCCCGGCTCGAGCGGCCATTCGAGGACCTGCAGGCTCGGGTCGCGCTCGGGATCCGGCACGGGCAGGTAGTCGCCGGCCTCGGCGTAGAAGCTGCCGTCGTCGAGCCAGCGCACCGGGAGGACCCACTTCTCCCAGCGATGCGAGCCCGCGATCACCCGCAACGTCGCGTCGGTCACGGGATCGATCGGGATCCAGAAGCTGACCGTCTGGCGGCCATCGACGAAGTAGTAGGGGCCGTCCTGGTGCCAGGGCGTCGCCTTCTGGGTGCCGGGCTCCTTGACCAGGACATGATCGTGGAAGAACTGCGCGGTGACCGAGCCCATCGCCGCGGCGGCGATCTCGGCAGCCGGGGATTCGCGCACGATCCGCGCGAATTCCGGGATGCGCTCCCAGTTGCAGTAATCGTCGAAGAAGCTGCCGGGCTCGCCCGGCCGCACGCTCTGCGCGGCATAGGGGCCGGGCTCGTGCAGATTGCGCTCGATGCCGGCTGCGATCACCTCGACCCAGTCGCGGAACGCGCCGCGGACGCAGACCGCCCCGTCCCGCTGGAACGCGGCGATCTCGTCCGTGGTGATCCACTCGCTCATGCTCGCTCCCGCAGCCTCTGGGCATAGACGTTGATGATCAGCGCCAGCAGCAGGATCAGGCCGCGGATCAGGATCTTCAGAAAGCTGTCGATGTCGATGTGGTCAAGGCCGTTGTTGAGCACGCCCAGGACGAACAGCCCGAGGATGGTGTTGGGGATGCCGCCGCGCCCGCCGAACAGGCTGGTGCCGCCGACCACGACCGCCGAGATCGAATCGAGCAGGAAGTCGTCGAACTGGTTCTGCTGCGCGCTGCCGAAATAGGCCACGCCCAGCATGCCGGCAATGCCCGCGCACACCGCGGAGATCACCATGACTGCGGCGATCACCAGCTTGACGTTGACGCCGGCATATTCGGCCGCCTCGCGGTTGCCGCCGACCATGTACACATAGCGGCCGAAGCGGGTGTAGGTCAGCACGAGGTGCCCGACGAGCAGGAACAGCACCGCGACCACCACCACCGAGGGGAACGGCCCCATCGAGCCCGAGCCCAGCCACTTGATCGAGTCGGGCACGGCATAGGCGATCTGCCCACGCACCAGCATGGCGCAGATGCCCGCTCCGATCTGCAGCATGGCCAGCGTCATGATGAAGGACGGGATGCCGATGATCGTCACGCCGAACGCCGTGATCGCCCCGAGTGCCAAGGCGGTGAGCAAGGCCAGGATGATGGCGAGGAAGCCCGGCAGCGGCAGGTTGGCGATGTTGACGTAGGATTCCTGCAGCGTGAAGAACGCGACCGCGATGCCGGCGGTGTTGGCGACGGCCGCCACCGACAGGTCGATCTCGGCGGTCAGGATGACGAAGGTCAGCCCGGTGGCGATGATCGCGGTGATCGACACCTGCCGCATCACGTTGGCGAAATTGTCGAGCGTCGCGAAGGACGGGCTCAGCAGGCTGAAGACCGCCACCAGGAACAGGAGCGTGACCAGCGGGGCCAGGTTGGTGAGCTGTGCCGCCAGCCAGGAGCCCCGGCCGGTGGGCAGCGCGGTCGCGGCGGTCGGTGCTTCGCTTGCCATCCTCTACCTCACGCCGCCGCGAGCAGGCGGTCCTTGCTCACCGTCTCGTCCTTGAACTCGCGGGTCACCACGCCCTTGCGCAGCACCATGATCCGGTCGGCCAGCGCGAGGATGGTCTCAGGCTCGGCCGAGGCCACCACCACGGCGACACCCTGCTCCTTCAGCCCGCGCACGATCTTGACCACGTCGTCCTTGGCACCGACGTCCATGCCGCGCGTGGGCTCGGCCAGCACCAGCACCTTCGGCAGATGCGTGAGCCAGCGCGCCAGCGCCACCTTCTGCTGGTTGCCGCCCGACAGCTTGCGCAGCTCGGGCTCGACCGAAAAAGGCCGGATCCGCAGCCGGTCGACATGGCCCTGCGCGATCCGCCGCTCCTCGCGCGGGCGCAGCAATACGCGGCCGATGCGCTCGAGGATGCTGATCGTGATGTTCTTGTAGACCGGCTCCTGCGCGAACAGCATGGCCCGCCGGCTCTCGGGCACCAGCGCTATGCCGGCCCGCTTGGCGCGCGAGGTGCTCGTCAGCCGCACCGGCGCGCCGCCGAGCGTGATCGACCCCGCCTCGGGGACGAGCTTGCCCATCAGGGCACGCGCGACCTCGAGCTGGCCGGAGCCCATGAAGCCGTAGAGCCCGAGCACCTCGCCGGCGCGGACCGTGAGCGAGACATCGGCGAAGGCGCCCTTGCGGCGGAGGCCCTGCGCCTCGAGGATCGGGCTCGCCGCGGGCGGGCTCTGCAGGCTGACCTCGCCTTCCAGCACCTCCTCGAGCTCCTGGTGGCCGCGCCCGATCATCCGCTCGATCAGCCAGTGCTTGTCGACCTCGCCCGCCGTCGCCGTGGCGATGCGGCGGCTGTTGCGGAACACGGTCACCCGGTCGGAGATCTCGAGCACGTCGTCGAGAAAGTGGGAGATGAAGACGAAGCTGGTGCCCTCGGCCTTCAGCCGGCGCAGCACCGCGAACAGGCGCTCGATCTCGGGCGGCGAGAGCGCCGAGGTCGGCTCGTCGAGAATGATGATGCGGGCGCCGCTGAACAGCACCCGGCCGAGCTCGACCAGCTGCTGCAGGCCGAGCGGCAGGCGGCCACACTCCTGTGCGGGGTCGACCTCGATGCCGAGCCGCTTGAGATGCTCCTTCGCCTCGCGCGCCATCGCCCGCCAGCGGACCATGCCCGTGCCGGTCACCGGCTGATGGCCGAGAAAGACGTTCTCCGCCACGCTCAGCG
>JBGAKU010000026.1:0-32653 GCA_044224255.1 Geminicoccaceae bacterium | reverse complement strand
CGACGATAACCTCGTCGAACGCCTGAGGACCGATACGAGCAGCGCTTGCGAGCGAGCTTGGGTACTCGCGGTGAGTCTGGGTCTGTCGCGCGCGCTCGGGCTGTTCGAGCGTCTGCTGGCTGATGAGAGGACTCCGGCCCGGGTGCTGCTCGAGATCGTATGGAAGGTATCTCCGCCCTCCGCTCAGGAGGATGTTGCCAGGCAAGCGGTCGGCATTTTCGCCAACCTTGCGGCCGACTTGATCGAACGCAGGCCCGATCTCGCGTCGTCGCTTGCAGGCTTTGCTGCGAAGGCCGGCGAGCAATCATGGTGCGAAGGCGCCCTCTGGCACAAGCTGTTGGACTTATGGGATCGATTGGTCGGCCCCGTCGCGTCTGCGACGGACCAACCGGGAGGACGTCAGGACACCGACCTGTCGATGATCCTGCCGATCGACGATCTGATTCACGTCCTACTATTCGGCCTCGAACGCGAGCGATTGGACGGTGATCCCGCATGTAGGGGCCAAATCCGTGCCCGCCTCGATAGACTGGCAGCGGACGCCGCGACGTTCAGAGCGGCACTCCGCCGGCTCGGTCGGTGGCTGCCGTTCCTCCACGATGTCGAGCCTCATTGGACCGAGCTGCGTCTGCTGCCTGCGTTCGACTGGCATACCGATACAGCGCAGGCAGGTCTTGCATGGCGGTCTTATCTGGCGGGATCGGCCCGCATTCCCGCCACCCTCTGGCCAGCGCTGCACCCCTCGTTCCTTGCGGCGTTCGATGCCCCCAGGCTGAGCCTGTTGGGAGATCAAGGTCGGCGAGAGCTGGCCAAGGTTCTTGTCGATGCCCTGCTGTTTGGGATCGCTCCGGAGCCGTTCTCGGACGCCGAGGCACGGCGACTCCTCCGGGCCTGCGATTTGGACATGCTTCGTTCAGCGGCATGGTTCCTCTGGCGGGTCGTGGAGGATGAGGGCCTGCCCGAGCGGCGTGATGCACTGTGGCGGTCAAGACTGGACCACTTGGTCCGCCAGCTCTGGCCGAGGGAGTTGGACAGACAGGATGAGAGGGTTTGGGCTTGGCTTCTGCGCCTTGCCATTGCGCTCGACGAAGACTTTGTTGACGCTGTGGCAGCCATCAATTCGTTGCCAATGCCAGCTACGATCAAGAATGCGGGCATCCTCGACGAGCTGGAGGAATCGGAATCGCCTCACCCGGATCGACCGGAGCGCGCCGACTCGGTCCGGTGGATATTGGGATTGCCATTCAATCCCGCCGCTCAACCCGAGACGATCTCACGCATCGAGAGTCGGCTTGCGGCACATCATCAGTGAGGCTCGGGCGCGAGCCGTCTGACGGGGCGGCTCAGGCGAGCGCCTGCTCCAGATCGGCGATCAGGTCGCCCGGGTGCTCGATGCCCACCGAGATCCGGATCAGCGCGTCGGTCAGGCCGATCTCCTCGCGCAAGGCCTTGGGCACGCCCGAATGCGTGGTCGAGGCGGGATGGCTGATCAGGGTCTCGGTCCCGCCGAGGCTGACCGCGAGCTTCATGATCTGCAGCCGGTCGAGGAAGGCGAACGCCTCCTCCTCCCCGCCGTCGATGTCGAACGAGAAGGTCGATCCGGGTGCGGTGCACTGCCGGTCGAACACCGGCCGGCGCGGGTCCCGGTCGTCCAGAAAGCCCAGATAGTGGACGGCACGGATGCGCGGATGGGTGCGGAGATACTCCGCCACGATCCGCGCGTTGGCGGTGGCCCGCTCGGCCCGGATGCCCAGGGTCTCCAGCGAGCGCAGGAGCATCCAGCAGGAATGCGGGTCGAGCTGGGTGCCCAGCGCCCCGCGCAGCAGGACGATCCGACGAACCAGCTCGGCACCGCCGCTGACCCCGCCGGCGACCAGGTCGCTGTGGCCGCCGGCATATTTGGTCAGGGAGTAGACGGCGAGGTCGGCGCCGTGGCGCAGCGGCCGCTGGTACATCGGCCCGAGCATGGTGTTGTCGACGGCGATGGGCGGACGCCTTCCCTGCCGCTCGCCGATCCGGGCGGCGGTGGCGGCGACCGCGTCGAGATCGACCAGGCCGTTGGTCGGGTTGGCCGGGGTCTCGAGCATGATCAGGCCGACCGGGCCCTTGGCCAGCGCCTCCTCGGCCGCCGCCTCGATCTGCGCCGGGTCGCAGCCGTCGGTGAAGCCCACGGGCGTGATGCCGAAGGCGGTGAGCTGGTTGCGGATCAGGGTCTCGGTGCCGCCATAGAGCGGACGGCTGTGCAGGAGGCTGTCGCCCGGCCGCAGCAGCGCCAGCATGACCGTAGCGATCGCGGCCATGCCACTGGCGAACACGGCCGAGCGCTCCGCCTCGTCCCAGACCGCCAGCCGGTCCTCGAGGATCTCGAAGTTGGGGTTGTTGAAGCGCGAATAGACCAGCCCGGGCTTCTCGCCCGGCCGCGGCTCGCGCCGCCCGGCGGTGAGGTCGAAGAAGTCCTTGCCCTGCCGGGCGCTGGCGAAGACGAAGGTCGAGGTGAGGAAGATCGGCGGCTTCAGCGCCCCTTCCGACAGCGTCGGCGAGTAGCCGTAGCCCATCATCAGCGTCTCGGGCTGCAGCGTGCGCCCCTCGAGGGTGCGGCTCTTCCATTCGCTGGTGGTCAACGGCGGAACTCCTCTGGACACGGGCGGACCGACCGCCCACTTGGCGCGGGCCGCGCGGACGCGTATCACGCGGCGGTCGCGGGCCCGTAGCTTAGCGGTTAGAGCTGGCCGCTCATAACGGTCTGGTCGCAGGTTCAAATCCTGCCGGGCCCACCATCCGCTCGGGTGACCTGGACATCAACGGCCGGACTCGCATCATCGCCCATCTCGGCGTGCCGACCGAGACCTTCGTCGCACTCTACAATCCCTGATTCCCGGCCCGGGGAATCGGCTGCGTCATGGTGCCGACGCCGTTCCCGGCCGCCTCCCGCGCCAGAGGCTACGTGGCCCAGCTCCGCTGAGCGGCCGCGACCGGCCCATGCCCGGCTTGACAGCGTCTCGCAATGATGTAACCAGATAGTTACTTCATTTCCGGAGGCGCCCCGCCATGCCCACCGTCCGCCTGCCGACCGCCGCGCGCGGGATCGAGGATTTCCGGCTCGGCCCGCCCTCGCCGTTCCCGCAGGTGCAGACGGCGGCCTTTCCCCGGATCGCCTATGCCGCGGCGCATGTCGTCGCCGATCCGCGCGCGGATGCGGCACCCTGGCAGCAGGCGGCCGTCGACTGGGACGCGACCCTGGCCTTCCGCCACCATCTCTGGAGCCTGGGCTTCAAGATCGCCGAGGCGATGGACACCTCGCAGCGCGGCATGGGGCTGGACTGGCCGGCCGCGGCCGAGCTGATCCGCCGCTCGCTGGCCGAGGCGCGCACCGTGCCCGGGGCCGATCTCGCCTGCGGCGTCGGCACCGACCAGCTCGCAGCCGGGGCGGACCTCGACGCAGTGCGGCGCGCCTACGAGGAGCAGCTCGCCGTGGTCGAGAGCGGCGGTGGCCGCGCCATCCTGATGGCCAGCCGGGCGCTGGTGCGCGCCGCCCGCTCGCGCGACGACTATCTCGAGATCTATGGCGGCCTGATCCGGCAGGCCTCCGCGCCGGTGATCCTGCACTGGCTCGGTGACATGTTCGATCCCCAGCTCGCGGGCTATTGGGGCAGCGACGATCTGGACACTGCCACCGAGACCGTGATGGAGCTGATCGGCCAGCATGGCGACCGGATCGACGGCATCAAGATCTCCCTCCTGGAGGAGCGGCGCGAGGTCGAGCTGCGCCGGCGCCTGCCCGCCGGGGTCAAGATGTACACCGGCGACGACTTCAACTACGCGCGCCTGATCGCGGGCGACGACGAGCATCACAGCCACGCCCTGCTCGGCATCTTCGACCCGATCGCCCCGGCGGCCGCGGCGGCCCTTGCCGCCCTCGGGCACGGCGAGCGGGGAGCCTACGAGGCGGCGCTCGAGCCCACCGTTCCGTTGTCGCGCAAGATTTTCGAGGCGCCGACGCAGTACTACAAGGCGGGCGTCGTCCTGCTGGCGTGGCTGAACGGCCATCAGGACCATTTCACCATGGTCGGCGGCATGCAGTCGGCCCGCTCGGCCCTGCACTATGCCGACGTGTTCCGCCTCGCCGATCAAGCACGTCTCCTGCGCGACCCGGAGCTCGCTGCGGCCCGGATCACGACGCTGATGGCGCTCCATGGCATTGCCTGAGAGGGCCGGCAGGGCGCTCGCCCCCGGCAAGTACCACTTCGACGCGCTGCAGCCCGGCGACCATTGGACCACGGACGGCCTGCTGGTCACCGACTGGCACCTGCTGACCTTCGCCGGCATGACCGGCGACTTCTTCGCGCCGCACATGGACGACCGGGCGGCGCAGGAGCTGGGCTTTCCCAGTCGGATCGCGCATGGCCTGCTGATCCTTGGTTTGGTGGATGGGCTCAAGAACCGCGCTGCGGTCCAGCTCGCCGCAATCGCGTCCCTGGGCTGGACCTGGGAATTCTGCCGGCCGATCCATCCCGGCGACCGGATCACGGTGCGGATCGAGGTCGCTGGGCTGCGGCCGACGCGCCGGCCGGAACGGGGGATCGTCCGGCTCGGCTTCACCGTCCTCAACCAGCATGGCGAGACCGCCCAGGAAGGCGAGAACCGCCTCATGGTGCATCGCGGCTGAGCGCGTCGATCAGGGAGGAGAGCAGATGGACCCGGCGAAGAAGCGCAGGTTCGGACGTGTCGATCTCGACGTGACGCTGATGGGCTATGGCGCCGCCCCCATCGGCAACATCTTCCGGCCGGTGGCCGAGGAGGAGGCGGCGGCAATGATCCACGCCGCCTGGAACGCCGGCGTGCGCTACTTCGACACGGCACCCATGTACGGCCACGGCCTGAGCGAGGCCCGGCTGGGCGCCGGCCTGCGCTGGTATCCACGGCACGAGTATGTGGTCTCCTCCAAGGTCGGGCGGCTGCTGGCCGCCGCACCCCGGAAGGAGATCGAGTTCGCGCCCTGGGTCGACGGCCTGCCGTTCAGGATGCGCTTCGACTATTCCTACGATGGCGCCATGCGCTCGATCGAGGACAGCCTGCAGCGGCTTGGCCTCGAGCACATCGACATCGCCTTCATCCATGACTGCGACGTGTTCACCCACGGCCCGCAGCATCAGCCCGGCCGCTTCCGCGAGGCCATGGACGGGGCCTGGCGGGCGCTCGACCGGCTGCGCTCGGAAGGCGTGCTCAAGGCGATCGGCGTCGGCGTCAACGAATGGCAGGTCTGCCTGGAGGCGCTGCGTCAGCGCGACTTCGACTGCTTCCTGCTCGCTGGCCGCTACACGCTTCTGGAGCAGGAGGCCCTCGACGAGTTCCTGCCGCTCTGCGAGGAGCGCGGTGCGGCGGTGGTCCTGGGCGGCGGCTACAACAGCGGCATCCTCGCCACCGGTGCCGTCCCCGGCGCCAAGTACAATTACGGCCCGGCACCCGAGCCGATCCTGGAGCGGACCCGGCGGATCGAGGCGGTGTGCGCCCGGCACGGCGTGCCGCTGAAGGCCGTCGCCCTGCAGTTCGTCCTCGCCCACCCGGCGATCCCGACCAACATCCCGGGCACGCGCACCGTGGCGCAAATGGAGGAGAACCTGTCAGTCTTCCGCACCGAGGTGCCGGCAGCACTCTGGGACGAGTTGAAGCGCGAGGGCCTGATCCGCCAGGACTCGCCCGTTCCTAGCTAGGCAGTCATCGCCTCCCGGACCCGCCGGTCATAGTCGTCGGCCAGTGCTCGTAGGGCCACGCTGCCGTCGCCCGCGAAGGTCGGCCCGTGCATCAGGGCGAGGCGTTGCGGCGCCAGCTCGGCGAGGCGGCGGATTGTCGCGCCCATGCCGGGATTCAGGCTCGAATAGCGGAACATGTCCTCGGTCGCGACCGCCGGACCGACGACGTCGCTCTCGGTGACCGCCGGGCCATCGCCAATCTGGGTGAACAGGTCACCACAGAGCAGCGTCCCACTCGACTCCTCCAGCATCACCCCGGCATCCCAGCCATGTGGGATGTGCGGCGTGTCCAGATAGCGCAGTCGGCGGCCGCCCCCGAGATCGATCACCTCGGAATCCGCCAGGATTCGTGGTGCCCGGTCCGCCATGTCGTTGAGCGAGACGAGGCAGCCGATCTGCCCGTGCGCCACCTGGGCCTGCGGCGCGACGGCCTGCCACTCGTTCATGGCGCCGCACTCGTCCGCCTCGTAGTGCCCGAACGCGATCCAGCGCAGGCGCTCGGGTGGGATGATGCGGGCAACCGCCTCGCGGGCCGAAGGGAACATGCGCCGCAGGCCGGTGTGGAACAGCAGCGGCTCGTCGCCCAGGACCAGGAACTGGTTGAAGGTGAAGCCCGCGGGCGGAGCGATCTCGGGCACGAAGGTCGACAGCCGGTAGATGCCGTCGGCGATCTCGGCGATCCGAACGCTCACGATCCCTCCTCGCCGCGGCGGCGGCACGGTTTGCCGACCCACTCTAGCGCATCAGCGGGCGATCGACATTTGCCACGGTCACGCTCGAGCTGGTGCAGGGGGTGCAGGCTCGCCCGCAACGCCGCCAGCTCGCGCCCGGGCCGCCTCGCGCTGGGCCTGGTCCTCGATCCTCCCAGCCGCGAACAGGTCGGTCAGCACCTGCGCTTCCAGCCGGTCGCCACGGATCTCACGCCACATCGCCCTCACCACGGCCAGCACGGCCTCGCGCTCGGCATGGTCGCGCGGACGGTAGGTGGCCAGCAGCTCCGCCTCGTGGGCGGCGAACTCGGCGCGGTCCTCGTCGGGCAGCAGGAAGAATGTCCGGCCCGACAGGCCGTGGCGGACGGCGTTGAGGGCGGAGCGCGCCTTCCCCGCCTCGGTGACCGGGCCGGCGGACAGCGCGCCGTTCAGGCGGGAGGTTTCGGACTGGGCAGATGAAGGGGTGGCGGGCATGACGATTCTCCATGAAATGCAACCATTAGGTTATTATTATAACCATCGCTCAATCAAGGAATTCGATCATGCCGCATATGACACATCCCGGTCCGAAGCCGGTTGGTCAATGGCTTTAGGAGAGATGTTTTGACAAGTGACAATTGTCATTGTACATAGAAGGGGCAGATGATCGCGAGCTTCAAGGACCGCCGGCTGAAGCGGCTCTATGAAACGGGTGATCGCAACCGGATCGCACCGGAGCAGGTGGAGAAGATCGAGAACATTCTGGCGAGGCTCGAAGCGGCGGACACCGTAGAAGACATGGGTCTGTCGGGATTCCAGCTACATCCCCTGAAGGGAGACCTCAAGGGCTTCTGGAGCGTCACGGTACGGGCCAACTGGCGCATCATCTTCCGCTTCGAGGACGGAGCCGCGCTCGATGTGGAACTCATCGACTACCATTAGTGAGGAGAACGCCCGTGGCGATGCTCGATCCTCCCCATCCCGGCCGTGTGGTCCGGCAGGAGTGCCTGGAGCCGCTGGGGCTGAGCGTGACTGCGGGTGCCAAGGCCCTCGGCGTCACGCGACAGACACTGAACAATCTCGTCAACGGCAAGGCGGGTATCTCGGCGGAGATGGCCGTGCGCCTCGCCGCAGTGTTCGGTGGCGGAGCCGAGGCATGGCTCAGGATGCAGTCGAACCACGATCTCGCTCAGGTGAGGCGGCGCGAAGCGGAGATCATCGCAACCGTGCGGCCGGTGAGGCAACAGGAGGCAAGTCTGCAGGACGCGGTTTTGTAGAGAGGGCGTCACCCAATATCAAAACGTCTCCTTGGCCGACGCCTCGGCCGCCCTCCGCCTCGACCGCCACCAGCACCTTCTCGAAGGCGCCGCGCGGCTGGGCGAGGACCGAACGCGCGCTGGGTCTCTTGGGCGTACCCAGGTGTTGCGCGCGCAGCTCCTCCATGAAGGCCTTTCACCTGCCCGGGGCCGCCCTCGTCCGAGAGCAGCTCGCGGATTGGTCCAGGCATGTTGCAACCGGTTGCCACGCGTCACTGGTTGAGGACGCGACGAGCAAGGGAGCGTGCAATGAGGCGGCTGGTGGTTTGGAACATGATGACGCTCGACGGCTGTTTCGAGGGCCGGACCCCATGGGACCTCGGTTTCCACGAGACGGTCTGGGGCGATGAGCTCCAGGCATTCTCGCTCGAGCAGGGCAAGGAGATCGGCACGCTGCTGTTCGGGCGGCGCACCTATCAGGGCATGGCCGGCTACTGGTCCACTGCGACCGGGGTGGTGGCCGACATGATGAACTCGATCGAGAAGGCGGTGGCGACCCGCACCCTCGACGAGGCGGCGTGGCACAACACCCGGCTCCTGAAGGGCGATGCGGTCGAGGCGGTCAGGGGTCTCAAGGCGGAGAGCGGCAAGGACATCTACGTGTTCGGCAGTGCCGACCTGCTCGCCTCGCTGCTCGCCGCCGGGCTCGTCGACGAATACCGCCTCTGCGTCGTCCCGATGGTACTGGGCGGGGGCAATCCGTTGTTCAAGCCGCAGGATCAGCAGGTCAGGATGCGCCTGGAAAGCGCGCGGCCACTCACGACGGGCGGGGTGATCCTGACTTATTCGGTGGGTGAGTAACGAACGGACCGACAGGGGATGAGCCCACTCATGTTGGTTCGTTCGGCGGGGCCTTGGTAGTTGCCAAAGTCCGGCACTCGGATGCAAGCTGTCATCTTGCATCGTACGACGAGTCTGTGACGGTATCTGAGATGCCCCGTGAAAGCGTGACCTTCCGCCTCGACGCAGAGAAGCGAGCCGAGCTCGATGCCGTGGCCAAGGCGCTCGACCGGGATCGCAGCTACGTGCTCAACGAGGCCATCGGCGCCTATCTCGAGGTGCATCGCTGGCAGCTCGCCCATATCCGCGAAGGCATCCGCCAAGCCGATGCCGGGGAGTTCGCCTCCGATGAGGAGGTCGCCGCCGCCTTCGATCGCTGGAGCTCGTGAAGCTTCGCTACACCCGGCAGGCGCTCGCCGATCTTGACGAAGCACGCAGCTACATCGCCGAGCGGAGCCCAGGAGCCGGCGCCGCGATGGCGATCCGCATTCGCAAGGCCATCGACGGGCTGACTTTGTTTCCCGATCGAGGGCGACCCGGCCGCATCAGCGGAACGCGCGAGCTGGTCATCCCGGCGACACCATTCATCGTCGCCTATCGGGTCGGCGACGGACACATCGACGTGCTGGCCATCATGCACGGCGCACGCAGTTGGCCGGAAGCGTTCTAACTCAGGGAAAATGCGGCCGTCGTGCTAAGCCTCGCGGTTCCAGTCGGGCGACAGGTCGGCGGGGGCGACGAGGCGCAGGCCGGCGGCGCCGAGGGCGGCGATGGCGGCCATCTCTGCGGCGTCCAGGGCGAAGTCGAAGACGGACAGGTTGGCGCGCATCCGTTCCGCGCCGCTCGCCTTGGGGACGGCCACGACGTCGCCCTGCTGGACCAGCCAGCGCAGAGTGATCTGACCAGAACTGCGGCCGTGGCGGGCGGCGATCTGCGTGATTACCGGGTCCTGGGCGATGCGGCCGCGGGCCAGGGGCGAGTAGGCGGAGAGCAACATGCCCTGGCCACGCAGCTCGGCCAGCATCGCGGTCTGGTCGAGGAATGGATGGTACTCGACCTGGTTGGTGACCAGCGTGCCGACGGCGACAGCCTGCGCCTCGCGCAGCTGTGGCCGATTGAAGTTGCTCACACCGACGAAGCGGGTCCAGCCGCGCTCGCGAGCCTCGAGCAGGGCCCCGATGGTCGCCGGCAGGCCTTGCGGGAACACCGGCCAGTGGACCAGCAGCAGATCGACCCGGTCGAGGCGCAGGTCGCGCAGGCTTTGCTCGACCGAGCGGAGGAAGTCGTCCGGCGCGTTGCGGTCGGCGCGGACCTTGGTCGCGACGAACAGCTCGTCGCGCGGGATGCCGGAGGCGACCAGCGCCTCGCCGACCTCGGCCTCGTTGTCGTAGAGCTGCGCGGCATCGATGTGGCGGTAGCCGACCGAGAGGGCGGTCGCCACGGCCTCCGTGCCGAGGCCCGGGTCCAGCTTGTAGGTGCCGAAGCCGATCGCCGGGATCCGGCACTCGCCGCGGGTGACGATGAGCGGGCTCATGCCGCGGCCGCCAAGCGGTTGCCGCGGATCAGGTCGCTGGCCTTCTCGCCGATCATGATCGTCGGCGCGTTGGTGTTCGAGCTGACCAGGCTCGGCATCACCGAGCTGTCGCAGACCCGCAGCCGCTCGATCCCGCGGACCCGTAGCTGCGGGTCGACTACCGCTCCGTCGTCCGAGCCCATCCGGCAGGTGCCGACCGGGTGGTAGCAGGTCCGCCCCTGCCGTTTGATGTACTCGGCGCACTCGGCATCCGTGCGGGTCGCGGCACCCGGCAGATGCTCACCGGCGATGTAGGGGGCGAAGACCGGCTGGCCCATGATCTCACGCATCAGCTTCACACCCTCGATCGACATGGCGAGGTCGCCGGGCTCGGCCAGATAGTTCGGGTCGACCAGGGGTGCTGCCGCGGGGTCGGCGCTGGCCAGTGCGACCCGCCCGCGCGAGCGGGGCCGCAGATAGTAGGAGTTCAGGGTGACGCCCGAACCGGACGGGACTGGCGGGACGCCCGCCTCGACGCCGGCGCCGGCGAGAAAGTGGAACTGCGTGTCGGGCGTGGCCGCAGAGCGGTCGGCCCACCAGAAGGCGCCGCCCTCGACGATGTTGGACGCGACCGGACCTTTGCCGAAGAGCTGGTACTCGATCCCCGCCCAGAGCGCCCAGTACCATTTTTGGTACTTGTCGAAGCTCCAGCTGCCCTTGAGCTCGTAGACCACGTCGGTGCCGTAATGGTCCTGCAGGTTGGCGCCGACCCCAGGCAGGTCGTGGGTGGGCGCGATCCCGAGCGCCTTCAGCGCATCGGCCGGGCCGATGCCGGACAGCATGAGCAGCTTGGGCGAGCCGATCGCCCCGGCGGTGACGATCACCTCGCGCTCGGCCCGGACCGTGTGCGTGCTGCCCATCCGGACATACTCGACCCCGACCGCGGCACCGCCCTCGATCAGGAGGCGCGTCGTCAGGCAGTCGGTCTCGACCTTGAGATTGGGACGCGCCAGCGCCGGCCGCAGATAGCCGACCGCGGCCGAGCAGCGCCGCGCGTTGCGGATCGTGGTCTGGTAGACGCCCGAGCCCGCCTGCCGTGGGCCGTTGAAGTCGGGGTTGTAGGGGATGCCCGCCTGCTGGCAGGCCTGGACGAAGACCTTGGTCATCAGGTTGGGGGTGAGGCACGACACGCCGAGCGGGCCGTCGGTGCCGTGATCCTCGCCGGCGAGGGTGTCGTTGCCCTCCGAGCGGAGGAAGTAGGGCTTCACCTCGGCGAAGGACCAGCCCGGGCAGTCCTCCTCGTTCGCCCAGCGGTCATAGTCCTCGGGGCAGCCGCGCGTGTAGACCTCGGCGTTGATCGAGCTGCCGCCGCCGAGCACGCGCGCCTGGGCGAAGGGGATCGTGCGGTCGTTGGCGTGGCGCTGGGGTGTCGTGTGGAGACCCCAGGTGAACGGTCCCGACGTCATCTTCGAGAAGCCGACCGGCCAGTGGATATAGCGGTTCTTGTCGGTCGGGCCGGCCTCCAGGAGCAGCACGCGGACGTCGCGCATCTCCGACAGCCGGGCCGCCAGCACGCAACCGGCGCTCCCACCGCCGACGATGACGTAGTCGTACACTCTGCCTGCCTCCCCTGGTCTTGCCGTCTCCCTACCCCGTCGAGGTTAGGGGATGAAGTGCCGTGCCGGCATCTCGCCGAGCCGTCCGCTCACCGCCGGGGAGAAGCGCATCCGGCTCAGCACGTCGCGCTCCAGCTCGACGCCGGGAGCGAGCTCGATCAGCTCCACCCCGCGCTCCACCAGCCGGAACACCGCCCGTTCCGTCACGTAGAGCACCTCCTGGCCGACGGCGCGCGCATAGTCGGCCGAGAAGGTGATCTCGCGCACCTCGGGCACGAGCTTGGCGACCTCGCCGTGCCGGCGGATGGCCAGCCTGCCGTCGGCCCAGCCATAGTCCGTACCCTTGGCGTCGAAGGTGCCGCAGAACACGATCTTCTTGGCATTCTGCGCGATGTCGACGAACCCGCCCGGACCGACCACCTTGCTGCCCAGGCGCGAGACGTTGACGTTGCCGGCCGCGTCGAGCTCGCCCATGCCGAGGAAGGCCAGGTCGATCCCGCCGCCGCTGTAGAAGTCGAACTGGCGGGTCGAGCTGACGATCGCCTCGGGATAGCGCGCGGCACCGAACATCTCGCCGTCGAGCAGCTCGCCATTGTGGATGCCCTGCTCGACCGTGATCCACAGCGAGTCCAAGGCACCACGCTCGGCGAGAATGCCGGGGATGGCACCGGGAATGCCGAAGCCGAAATTGACCGAGGCACCGGGCCGGGCCTCGTCCGCCGCACGGCGGGCGATGATCGCGCGCACGCCGAAGGGCGGCGGCTCGGCCGCGGGCCGGAAGTCGGGTCGGCCACCAACTTCGCCGCTGATGGCAGGATCGTAGGCGCCGAGATAGGTCTGGGGCTGGTCGGCGACCTCGACCACAGCGTCGACCAGCACGCCGGGAAGCGTCACCTGCCGTGCGGGCAGGGTGCCGCGCGCCACGATCCGCCCGCCCTGGGCCGCGACGCGGCCGCCGCCGTTGTGGGCGGCGAGCGAGGCGGCCACCACATCGAGATCGGCCGCCTCGTGGACCAGGCTGAGATTGCCGGCCGGGTCGGCAAGGCTGCCGCGAACGATGGCGAGGTCGATCGGCAAGGGCAGGTAGCGCAACAGCTCGCGGCCGCCGACCGTGATCAGCTCGGTGCGCGGCTGGTTGGCCTCGGTGCCCGGCGGTTGCGAGGCGCCGCCGCCGTGGCGCGGGTCGGCGAAGGTGCCGAGCCCGACATGGGTGATCAACCCGGGGCGCCCGGCGCCAATCTCCCGTAGCAGCAGCATGATCGCCCCGGCGGGCAGGGTGTAGGCCTCGATCGCCTCCGCCTCGGCCAGCGCCTGCATGCGCGGCGACCAGGTCCAGTGCCCGCCGATCACCCGCGCCACCATGCCCTCGTGGGCGAAGCGGTTGAGGCCGCGCTCCTTGGCGTCGCCCTGGCCCAGGGCGTGGATCACGGTCAGCCCGCGCGGATGGCCGGTGGCGAGGAAGCGGCGCTCGATGGCGGCGTGGATCGCGTCGGCCTCGATCAGCCCGCCGCCCGATCCGGTGAGCGCCACCGTGATGCCGTCCGGAATCGAAGCCGCGACCTCCTCGGCCGTGGTCAGCTTTCCCTCAGCGTGGCCAGATGCCATGACCGATCCCTGTCCTGCCCCGCACCCGAAACCCATTGACGGGCCGGGCGCCCGGAGGCATTAATGAACTATCTAGTTACATACTTAGGTCGAGCCGTCAAGGAGGCAGGCGATGCTCAGCGAGGATCACGCGCAGGTGCGGGGCATGGTCCGCCGTTTCGCCGACGAGGTGATCCGCCCGGTGGCGGGCGAGCTGGACGAGAGCGAGCGCTTCCCGAGCGAGATCTACGACCAGATGGCCGAGCTCGGCCTGTTCGGCATCGCCGTGCCGGCGGAGCTGGGCGGTGCCGGCATGGACAGCACGGCCTATGCGCTGGTGATGGAGGAGCTGAGCCGCGGCTACGCCTCGGTGGCCGACCAGTGCGGCCTGGTCGAGCTGATCGGCACGCTGCTGACCCGCTACGGCACGGACCCCCAGCGCGACCGCTGGCTGCGGCCTCTGCTCCAGGGCAAGCGCCGCTGCGCCTACGCGATCACCGAGGCCGATGCCGGCTCGGACGTCTCGGGCATCCGCACCATCGCCACGCGCACCGCCACGGGCTGGCGGCTCGACGGCGGCAAGCTGTGGATCCACAACGCGCCGGTGTGCGACTTCGCCGTGGTGCTGGCCCGCACCGACAAGGAGGCCGGGCACCGCGGCATGAGCATCTTCCTGGTCGACGCCGACCGGCCGGGATTCTCGCGCGGCCATCGCGAGCACAAGATGGGGCAGCGCGCCTCGCCCGTGGGGGCGCTGCATTTCGACGGGGTCGAGCTGCCGGCGGATGCGCTGCTCGGCCCGGAAGGGCGCGGCTTCCACATCATGATGAGCGTGCTCGACAAGGGCCGGGTCGGGATCGCAGCGCTCGCGATCGGCATCGCGCAGGCCGGCATGGAGGCGGCCCTGGGCTATGCCCGCCAGCGCCGCCAGTTCGGCCGGGCGATTGTCGAGAACCAGGGCCTGCAGTGGATGCTGGCCGACATGGCCAAGGACATCCAGGCGGCACGCCTGCTGACCTGGGACGCCGCCGGCAAGCTCGACCGCGGCGAGGCCGCGACCATGGCCTGCTCCATGGCCAAGTGCATGGCAGGCGACGTGGCGGTGGCGCAGACCGCCAACGCGGTGCAGATCTTCGGCGGCAGCGGCTACATCAAGGGCTTCGAGGTGGAACGGCTCTACCGCGACGCCAAGATCTGCCAGATCTACGAGGGCACCCAGCAGATCCAGCGGACGATCATCGCCCGCGAGCTGCTCAAGGCGAGCGAGACAGCATGAGCGAGCGACCCGCAGCCCTGGTCACCGGCGCCGGCCGGGGCATCGGCCGCGCCTGCGCGGTGGCGCTGGCCAAGCGCGGCTACGACGTCGTGGTCAACGAGCGCTCCGCCGCCGAGGACACGACAGCCGCCGTCGCCGCGGTCGAGGCGGCGGGTGGGCGCGCGGCCGTGGCGCATGGCGACATCGCCGACCTCGCCGGGCACGCCGACCTGCTTCAGCGAGCGGTCGCCGCATTCGGCCGACTTGACTGCCTGGTCAACAATGCCGGCGTCTCGGTGCTCAGCCGCGGCGACCTGCTCGACGTCGCGCCCGAGAGCTTCGACCGCTGCATCGCGGTCAATGCGCGCGGCACATTCTTCCTCACCCAGACCTTCGCGAGGCACCTGCTCGCAGCGCCGAAGGGGCCCTGGCACCGGGCGATCGTGTTCGTCACCTCCTCCAATGTCGAGGTGATCTCGGTCAACCGCGGCGAGTACTGCGTGTCCAAGGCCGCGAGCGGCATGATCGCCAAGCTGTTCGCCGTCCGTCTCGCCCCGGAGGAAATCGGCGTCTACGAGGTGCGGCCGGGCGTGATCCGGACCGAGATGACCGAGCCGTCGCGCGAGAAGTACGACCGCTTCTTCGCCGAGGGGGGTGCCCCCATGCCGCGCTGGGGCGAGGCCGAGGAGGTCGGCCGCTGCGTCGCGACCATGGCGGCGGGCGATCTGCCCTACACGGTCGGCCACAGCGTCCTGGTCGACGGCGGTCTGGCGCTGCCGCGGCTGTGAGGCTTGGTTGGCTCGGGCCGGATTCGAGTAATGCAACCAAGGGTGATATTTCCCACAACATTCATCTATAGATCACGGCAGGATGGACAGTAGCAGAGAGGCAGGACCCTCTCGGCGCAAGATGCACCGCTGGTGCATCGTCGCGGATCTCCGATCTATGGTGATCCGATTCTCTCAACTGCACGCTCTCTTCCAACCAAGAGAGTAGAACTGGTGGCCTGCCTCGATCAAGGCAGTTCAGCTTCATCACGAATTTGGAGGAAACCATGCGATCTTCTCTGCGTGTTCTCTCGTTTTCGGCCGCTGTCGCCCTCTCGTCGCTGCTGATCCAGCCCGAGGCCGCTCATGCAGGCGCTGTGGCGGGCCAAGTCGGTCGCAACTCGGGGGTGCCGTCGGTAGCCCCCGGGGTCGCGCCGCTGACCTCGCTGACGGTCAAGAGCTACAGCATCGTAGCGGGCGGCGCCCCAGGCAACCTGGAGGGGACCGTGTGCCCGTCAGGATCTCGAGTCCTTTCCGGTGCCTGCCATCCATCCTACAATCCGAAGGTGACCATCATCAATCAGTTCCCGAACCTCAGCCTCAACACGTGGCGCTGCGGGTTCAAGAACAATACAGCCTCGACCGTGTCCGTATTCATCTACACCGTCTGCGGTAGCTGACCCATGACGCCGCGGGCCGCAAGGCCCGCGGCACCGGTCGCCGTGGGTCAGAGCGCCAGCCAGCGCTCCGCGCACACCCGCAGGGTCTCGGCCGGATCGCGGCGGCCCCAGTCGTCGGAAAAGATCTCGACCTCGACGAGACCGCGATAGCCCGCGGCCGTCACCAGCCGGTCGAGGTGCGGCAGGTCGATCACGCCGTCGCCCATCATGCCGCGGTCGTTGAGCAGGTCCTTGGTCGGCACCAGCCAGTCGCAGACCTGCCAGCCGAGCAGCCGGTCGGGCCGCGCGCGGGCAAGGCCGTTCGCGAGTTCCGGGTCCCACCACAGGTGGTACGCATCCAGCATGACCCCGACATCCGGGGCGACCGCATCACAGACGTCGAGTGCCGTGGCCAGCGTGTTGATACAGGAGCGGTCGCCCGCATACATCGGATGCAAGGGCTCGACCGCAAGGCGAACCTCTGTGCCGTGGGCGTGCTCGTGCAGCACGCGCAGCACGTCGACCACCTGGGCCCGTGCCGTAGCCAGATCCTTGCACCCGACCGGGAGGCCGCCGACCACGAAGCACAAAGCGGGCGCGCCGAGTGCCGCCGCCTCGTCGACGGCGCGGCGGTTGTCATCGATCACCCGGGTGCGCTCGGCCGCGTCGCGATGCACGAGATAGCCGCCGCGGCACAGGCTGGTCACGGCCAGCCCAGCATCCCTGATGCGCCGGCCCGCCTCGGCCGGCTGGAGCGCCGCAAAGTCGCGTCGCCATGGGGCGATCCCGCCGATACCCTGGGCCGCGCAGGCGTCGATCACCCGGTCGAGTGGCCACTGGAAGCCGAGCGTGGCGGTATTGAGCGAGAGCTGGGTGAGGCTGCGCGTCATGCGGTCGGACCTGTACGGCAAGTAACTAACCAGATACAAATGGGCCGGTGATCACGGCCAGGGAATGGTGATGGCGGCGACTGCAGGCAGGACGCGGGCGATGGCTTTGCCCGAGGCGGCGTCGGCGCCGGCGAACGATTCCGGTCGCGTGCGCGATCCGGTGGCGACCCAGGCCCGCATCCTGGCGGCGGCCAAGGCGGAGTTCGCGCGCAAGGGCCTGGCCGGCGGCCGGGTCGACGAGATCGCGGCGCGGGCCAAGATCAACAAGCGGATGATCTACCACTATTTCGCGAGCAAGGATCAGCTGTTCCTGGCCGTGCTCGAGGCCGCCTACGAGGACATCCGCGGCAAGGAGCGCGCGCTCAAGCTCGAGACCCTGGCGCCGGTGGCGGCGATCGAGAAGCTCGTCACCTTCACCTGGACCTACTTCGTCAAGAACCCCGAGTTCCTGCGTCTGCTCAACAGCGCCAACCTGCACCGCGGCGTGCACCTCAAGCAGAGCAAGCGCGTCAAGGCCATGCACGTGCCGTTCATGGAGATGATCCGCGAGGTGCTGCAGCGCGGCGAGGCGGCGGGGCTGTTCCGGTCCGGCATCGACCCGGTCCAGCTCTACATCTCGATCACCGCCCTGGCCTACTATTACCTGACCAACCGCTACACGACCTCGATCATCTACGACACCGACCTCAACACGCCCGAGGCGCTGACGCGGCGGCACGAGGTGATCCAGGACACGATCCTCCGCTACGTCCTGAAGGAACCCGACCGGGTCACTTGACGACCGGGATCTTGCTCCGGTCGATCGTGATCCAGACCGCGGCGATCAGAACCAGCCCGAGCACGATCTGCTGGGCGAAGACGTTGACGCCCATGAAGGTCATGCCGACGCGCACGACCGAGACGATCAAGGCGCCGATCGCCGTGCGCCAGACACTGCCGACGCCGCCCGTCAGCGCGGTACCGCCCACGATCACGGCGGCCACCGCGGGGAGCAGGAACTCGTTGGCGAGCGTGGGCGAGCCGCTGACCAGGCGGCCGCCGAGAACGATGCCGGAGAACGCCGCCAGGGCCGCCGAGATGATGCAGGCCCACACCTTCACGCGGTTGACCGGCACGCCGCTGGCGATCGCCGCCGGCTCGCCGGCGCCCACGGCAAGGCTCCAGCGCCCGAAGGCGGTGTAGCGCTCGATGAACAGGCACAGGAGCAGGACGATCAGGGCGATCCAGATCTCGGCCGGTACCCCGAACAGACGGCCGGTGATCCACCACAGATAGGCGATCCGATCGGGCTCGCTGATCGGGACCGAGCGCGTGCCCGAGACCACCAGGGCGATCGCCGCCGCGACGCCGCCCATGGCCAGCGAGCTGATGAAGGAGGGGATGGCGAGGCGGGTGTAGGCGAGGCCGTTCAGCCAGCCGAGCAGGGCACCCGCGGCCAGGGCGAGCGGAAAGGCGGCCCAGCCGACCACGGGCAGCAGCAGGGCGGTGAACACGCTGGCCATCGAGGCCATCGACTGGAGCGAAAGGTCGATGCCGCCGAGCAGGATCAGGAAGGTGACCCCAGCCGCCATGATGAACAGGGTGGCGGTGTCCGAGGCGAGGACCAACAGGGTCTCGGGCGCCAGGAAGCCCGGCGCCACGGCGCCGATCAGCAGCACCAGCAGCACCAGGGTGACGATGGGGGCGACGTCGCGCAGGCGGGCGGCGGTGGCGGGGCTCATACCATGTGCTCGATCAGGGCCAGCTGGTCGGGCTTGGCGCCGGGCATGGCGTCGAAGCGCGCGGTGACCACGCCGTCGCGCATGACCAGAATGCGGTGGGCGAGGCCGATCGTCTCCTCGAGCGTGTCGGAGGTCAGGACCACCGCCACGCCCTCGGCGGAAAGGCCGCGCACCAGCTCGTAGACCTCCTCCTTCGCACCGACATCGAGGCCGCGCGTAGGGTGGTCGAGCACGATGATGCGCGCGCCGGCACTGATCCACTTCGCCAGCACGACCTTCTGCTGGTTGCCGCCGGAGAGGTTCATCACCAGGGCGTTGATCGAGGGTGTGCGGATGGTCAGGCGCTTGACCCAGCTCTCGGCCGTCCGGCGCTCGGCCCCGTGATCCAGCAGCCCGTGCCGCATCACCGCGCCGAGATTGCCCAGCGTGATGTTGGCGAAGACCGGCAGGAAGCCGATGATCCCCTCGACCCGGCGCTCGCGCGGGACGTAGCCGATGCCGAGGCCGACTGCCTCGCCCGGGCTCGCCAGACGGTGCGGCTTGCCGAATACCGTCAGCTCGCCCGATGTCGCCGGCGCGAGGCCGCCCAAGGTGCGCGACAGCTCCTCGCGGCCGGAACCGATCACGCCGGCGATGCCCAGCACCTCGCCAGCATGCAGCTCGAACTCGACGTCGTGGTAGGCCCCCTCGAGCGCGAGCCCGCGCGCCGACAGGACGACCTCGGACCGATGCGGCTGCTGGAGCTGCTCGCGATAGTACTCGGCGTTGCGCGAGCGGCCGACCATCAGCTCGTGCAGGCGGTGGCTGGTCGCCTCGGCGGCCGGCATCTCGGCCACGACCGCCCCATCCTTCATGACGTAGATCCGGTCGCTGAGCTCCATGATCTCGTCGAGGCGGTGCGAGACGAAGACGAACGAGGCGCGGGCGCGCAGCTCGCGGACGCGCGCGAACAGGATGTCGATCTCGGCCTGCTCCAGGACCGAGGTCGGCTCGTCGAGCATGATGACGAGATGGCCGGAGCGCTCCTCCTCCAGGGTCAGCACCTTGGCCAGCTCGACCATCTGGCGCTGGGCGAAGGACAGGCTCTCGGTCAGGGCGCCGGGGTCCACCGCGAGCTTGACCTTGGCGAGCTGCCTGGCCGCCGCCTCGTGCATCCTACCGCGGTCGATCAGGCCGGCGCGCAGGAAGGGCTGCTCCTTGCCGAGAAAGATGTTCTCGGCGACCGAGAGGTTGAGCAGCAGCGACTGCTCCTGGTGGACCATGCCGATGCCGTTGGCGGCGGCCTCGGCGGGATGGCGCAGCACGATCGGGTTGCCGTCGTGCAGGATGCGCCCGCCGTCCGGCTGGTAGACGCCGGAGAGGATCTTCATCAGCGTCGACTTGCCGGCGCCGTTCTCGCCGACCAGCCCGACGACCTCGCCCGGCCGGACCGCCAGGCTGACCGCCTTGAGCGCATGGACGCCGGGGAAGCGCTTGTCGACGCCTTCCAGCTCGAGGGCGGCGGGCGCGCTCATTTGACGATCCGGATGCGCGAGCGGTCGAGCGAGAGGGCGACGGCCGCGATGATCAGCAGCCCCTGGACGCCGGTCTGCACGTAGGGCGGCACGCCCATCAGCACCATGCCGTTGGCCAGGGCCACGACCACCAGCACGCCGATCACGGTGTTCTGGACGCCGCCCAGGCCGCCGGCGAGCGAGGTGCCGCCGACCACGACGGCGGTGATCGCGGTGAACAGCCGGCCCTGGCCCATCAGCGCGTGGCCCTGGCCGAGCTGGGCGGCGCTCATCACCCCGCCCAGGCCGTAGAACAAGCCGGCGAGGGTGAACGCCATGATCCGCACCCGACGCACCGGCACGGTGGTCAGGCGCAGGATGTCCTCGCCACCACCGACGGCGTAGATCCACCGCCCGAGCCGCGTCCGCTCCTGCACCACCCAGGCGGCCAGCGTGGCAAGCGCCGCGATCCAGACCGCACCCGGAATGCCGAGGACGCGCCCGAGCGCCAGGTCGCGGATCAGCGGGTCGGTGATCCGCACCCGCTCGCCGGTCAGCAAGAGGGTGGCGATGCCGATCCCGACGAAGCCCATGCCGAGCGTCGTCATGAAGGACGGGATCTGCAGGCCGACATGGATCAGGCCGTTGAGCAGGCCGAACAGGGCGCCGAGCAGGAGCACGAACGGGATCGCGAACAGGCCGAGGGCGATGGCGTTGGAATCGTTGGCGACGAGCAGGGCCGTGGCCACGGCACCGATCGCGACCACGCCCTCGAGCGAGAGGTCGACGCTGCCCATGATGACGATGAAGGTGGCACCGAGCGCCACGATCAGCGGGATCGCCGCCGCATTGAGGATGCGGACCAGATTGGGGATGCTCAAGAACGCCGGGGCGATCGCGCCGATCACCGCGCACAGGGCGACCAGCACCAGCAGCGGCGCCCAGGGTCGCAGCCGGGCGCGCCAGTCCCGGCGCGGGGCCACAGCGGCGGCAGCGCTCATGCTCGCTGATTCCTTGTGATGGCGGGCGGGACCGTGCGGCAGCCCCGCCCCCTATGCCCTAGCCCTGGCGGATCTGGCCGGAGACGCGGCCCCAGAGATCGTTCCAGTCGTAGGTCGGCGTGGCCTCGACATAGTTCTTGATGAAGTCGTCGACCGTCTGGTCAGTGACCGGGACGCCCGTGCCATAGAACTCGCGGTGCAGCTGCGGCTCGGCCGCGACGTCGATGGCGCCGGTATGGCCGTGATAGGCGATCGACAGGCCCATGCCGCCGACCCAGATCGGATCCCAGTCGACGGTGCCGACCATCTCGCCGGCCTTGATCGCGTCGATCGCCTGCTTGATGCCGTCGATGCCGGTGATCGGGATGCTGCCAGCCAGGCCCTCGCCGCGCAGCGCCTCGAGCGCGCCGATCGCCATGCTGTCGTTGGCGGCCCAGATGCCCTTGATGCTGTCGCCGAAGCGGGTGAGCCAGGCGCCGGTGATCTCGAACGCCTTGGTCTCGGTCCAGTCCGCGACCTGGAAGTCGAGCAGCTCGACGTCGGGATTGGCCTTGAGCGCCTCGTCGAGGCCTGCCTTGCGCTCGATCGCGGGCACATTGTTGAAGATGCCGCCCAGTGCCACGATCCCGCCCTTGCCGCCCATGTTGCGGATCAGGGTCTCGCCCATCAGCTTGCCGTAGGGAATGCCGTCGAACGAGATGTGGGCGACGTAGTAGGGATTGAAGTCCCAGGGGTGCAGGTCGGCGGGCTTGTTCCAGATCGTGACGACGCTGGCCTTCGCGTTGGCGCAGGCCTCGACGATGATCCGAGCGTCGGGGGAGTCGTTGGGGTCGATGCACAAAGCGAGGTTGCCACCGGTCCGCGCGAGCAGCGCCTTCACGTCGGCGATACCCTTCTCGCTGTTCCCTTCGGTCACCAGCACCTCGTAGGCGCAGTCGACCGACTTGGCGAACATCTCGCCGCCCTTGGCGAACGAGGCATGGTAGGGGTTGGTCAGGGAGCGCAGCGAGTTGGCGAGCTGCGGCTTGTCGGCCGCGAAGGACACGCGTGCCAGCGGCATGCCCATGCTGGCGGCACTAAGGCCGGCCAGCGACGCCTGCAGCATCCGGCGCCGGGCCAGCTTCGCTTCCCAGAACTGCGTTCCCAGGCTCTTGCGCACCGTCGCAGCCTCCCCTGCTGTCGTGGACGGTAACTGAACTAACCAGTTACTTCATAAGCGCGGCCATGTGACGTGTCAAGGCCGCGCGGTGCCTGCGTTCCAGCGCGTCAGCGGCTCGCGATGCCGGCCTCGAAGCGTGGTGGGGCGGCGTCGAGCAATCGGACTCCGCCACCGGTGATCTCGACGACCGCCAGACCGTGCTCGGCCAAGCCGCTCTGCAGGAGCCGGAAGATGCCGGCGGCACCCTGAAACCCTTGGAGATCGGTGATCTGAGGCCCGGTGAAGCGCGGCTGGCCCTGCGCCAACAGCACCGCCAGCGCGGTCGCGTCATAGGCGAGAACCGAGAGCGGGGTGGGGTTGCGGCCGTAGATGTCCGCAAAACGACGCTCGAAGCTCGCGATCTCGGACGGCGGCCAGGTGGCGAACCATGCGCCCTGCAGGCCCGGGTCGCTCAGCAGCGTAGGGTCGTCCTGCCAGCGCATCATGCCGAGCACGGCGACATTGGCCGGAGAGATGTCGTAGTGGGCGAGAAGGGCCGCGATCTCGCTGACGCGCGTGCCGCCGTCCGCGATCAGGAGGGCGTCGAACCCCGGCGGCGGCAGCGTCAGCGGCGGAGGCGGCGGAGGCGCCGGCTCGCCCGGAAGGAGCGGCTCCGTGGGCGCCGGCTCGGGCGGCAGCCCGCCGGGGCGGCCGAAGCCCGCGATCTGCTGGACCTGGCTCCTCGGCATCTCGCCGTCCGGCGGGTAGGTCACGGCCAGCTCCGCGGTCGCCCCGGGCACCTCGGCGATCGCCTGCCGCCATGCCGCGAGCACGCGCTGACCGTAGGCGTCCCCGGGTGCTAGGGCGGCGAAGCGGGTCCGGCCCTGCGCGGCCGCGTACCTCACGACCCGCGCAACCTGCTCCTCGGGACGGAAACCCAGGACATAGACGCCGGGACGGGCGATACCGGCATCGTTCGAGAACGAGATCACGCGAACGCCGATCATGTTGGCGATCGGGCCGACGGCGCTCGCGGAGCGCCCGTAAAGCGGCCCGAGCAGCAGCTCGGCTCCATCCGCCAGGGCCGAGCGCGCCGCCTGCTCCGCCGTGCCGGGCTGGTCGCCGGTGTCGCGCGGCAGGAGCTCGAGATCGGTCTGGCCGACGTCGAACAGCGCGAGCTGCGCCGCGTCCTCGAAATCGGCGCCGATGCCAGCGCCCGGGCCGGTCAGCGGCAACAGCAGCCCGACCTTGGCCGGACCGCTGTGGACCGGCGGCACGGGCAGCGTATCGACGGCACCGGGAGCCGGGGCGACGGCCTGCGGTGCCAATTGCGGTGGCGGCGGCGGCGTGGTTTCCTCGTGTCCGGCGCAGCCAGCGGCAAGCAGCAGGACGATCAGGCCCAACTTGACACGCAGCAGCACGCGCCCCTCCTCCCCGGCCGGCGGTCACGGGCGCCCGAGGCCCAGCCCGGACACTCCCGGCCAGCAGAACCCTAGTGCACCCCCAGGTGCGGGTAAACTCGCCCCGGGCCTCTATCTCGTGGCCACGCCCATCGGCAATCTCGAGGATCTGAGCCGGCGCGCGGAGCGGATCATTGCGACGGCCGACATTCTGGCCTGCGAGGATCGCCGGGTGACCAGCCGGCTGCTCGCCCATCTCGGCCTGCGCCGGCCGCTGGCGCTCTATCACGAGCACAATGCCGAGACCGCCCGGCCAGAGCTGCTGGCACGGCTCGCCGCCGGCGCCAGCGTCGCCCTGGTCAGCGATGCCGGCACGCCGGCGATCTCCGATCCCGGCTTCAAGCTGGTGCGCGCTGCCCGCGAGCAGGGCGTACCGGTCTTTCCAGTACCGGGCCCGTCGGCGGCGCTGGCAGCGCTCGTCGCCTCGGGGCTACCGACCGACCGGTTCCTGTTTCAGGGCTTCCTGCCGCCGCGGAGCGCCGCCCGACGCCGCGTGCTGGGCGAGCTGGCCCGGGTGCCGGCGACCCTGGTCCTCTACGAATCGCCGCAACGGCTGGCCGAGTGCCTCGCGGACGCGGCCGAGGTGCTCGGCGCACGGCCGGCTTCGGTGGCGCGCGAGATCACCAAGCTCCACGAGGAGCACCGCGGGGGCAGCCTCGAGCAGCTCGCGGCGCATTACGGTGCTGCAGGCCCGCCTCGCGGCGAGGTCGTGCTGGTGATCGCCCCGCCGGACCCGGATGCCCAGGCGGTCGACGACGATGCCGTGGACGAGGCCCTGCGCGAGGCAATGCGGGAGGCCAAGCCGCGCCGGGCCGCGGCGGCGGTGGCGGCCGCGACCGGCCGCAGCGCCAACGAGCTCTACCGCCGAGCGCTGATGCTGGCGCGACCAGCCTCGTGAACCGGCAGAGGCGGGAGCGCGCGGGCCGAATCGCCGAGTCGGTCGCGGCATGGGTGCTGCGAGCCCGCGGCTTCCGCATCCTGGCCCGGCGCTACGCGACGCCCGTCGGCGAGATCGACCTGGTGGCACGGCGTGGCGACCTCGTCCTGTTCGTCGAGGTCAAGCGCCGAGCCAGCCGCGACGAGGCGCTGGCGGCGCTGCGACCGGACCAGCGGGCACGGATCGCGCGGGCCGCGGAGGCGTTCCTGCAGCGTCACGGCGACCTTGCGGCGTGCTCCGCGCGCTTCGACCTGGTCGCCATCGTGCCCTGGCGCCTACCCCTGCACCTGGCCGACGCCTGGCGCCTGTGACCGGCTCAGGCCGCCAGCCCGGCGTGCCGCAGCAGCTTTCTGGTCAGGGTCGGCAGCGCCAGCTCGCCGAACCGTCCCTGCGTGGCCCAGATCCCGTCGCCGCCGGCCGTCCTGCCGCGCAGGACGGTCACGGTGAGATCGATGTGGGTAAAGAGGTGGCGGACCATTCCGGGCGATGCCGCGAGATCGCGGAGCGGCGGCAGATCTGCCGGCGGCTTTCCGGGCCGGGGCTCGGCCGACCACTCGCTCGTCGGCAGCTCGATCAGCCCGGCGAGCAGCCCAGTCTCCGGGCGCCGCCGAAACAGCACCGCGCCGTCGGGGCGCTCCAGCACGTAGGCGGTGGCGAACCGCACGGCCCGGGCTCTGCGTTCGCTCCGCGGCGGATGGCGCTCGGGCTCGCCGCTCGCGGCGGCCCGGCACCAAGGGTGCCAGGGGCAGGTCAGGCAGCCTGGCCGGCGCGGGGTGCAGACCAGGGCGCCGAGCTCCATCACCGCCTGAGCGAAATCGGCGGCCCGCGCCGGCGCAGCAAGGCCGGCCGCGACCCGGCGCAGCCAGGGGCGCGCGGTCTCGGCCGGGCGGTCGAGTGCCATCATCCGGGCGAGCACGCGCTCGACATTGGCGTCGACCGGCACCTCCGGCCGCCCGCCCGCGATCGCCGCCACCGCCGCCGCGGTGTAGGCGCCGATCCCCGGCAGCTCGGCGAGCCGCTCGGCGTCGAGCGGCAGCTGCCCGGCATGGCGCTCAAGCACCGCCTGCGCGCAGGCATGGAGCGCGCGGGCGCGGCGATAGTAGCCGAGCCCCTGCCAGGCATGCAGGACATCGTCCAAAGGTGCGCGCGCCAGCGCCGCAAGCGTCGGGAAGCGGGCGAGGAACGGTGCGAAGCGCGCGCGCACCGTCGCCACGGTGGTCTGCTGCAGCATCAGCTCGCTGACCAGGACCCGCCACGGATCGGCCCGCTCCCCCGGCAGCGCGCGCCAGGGCAGCGAGCGCCGCGCCGCGTCGTACCAGCCGAGCAGTGCCGCGCGCAGCTCGGCGGCGACGGGCACGAGATCGGCATCGGTTGGCTCGGGCGGACCTTGCATGCTATTCGACAGACCATCAGGAACGGATCGTGACCACAGGTGGCGGCGGAACAGGACACGCGGCAAGGGCGGAGCGGCCAGGCCGGGCTGCAGGTGGCACGGCTGCTCGCCGGGATTCTCGATCCGGCGGCGCGCCGGCGCGGCTTCGCCGAGGCCAGCCTGCTCGCGGACTGGGCGACGATCGTCGGCCCGTCCCTGGCCCGCCGTTGCCAGCCGCTGCGCATCGACCACGCGCCGGGAAGGCGCTCCGGCGGAATCCTCCTCCTGCGTGTCGGCGGTGCCGCCGCCCTCGAGATCCAGCACGCGACGCCACAGATCCTGGAGCGGATCAACGCCTATTTCGGCCGGCGCGTCGTCCGCCAGCTGCGCCTACTGCAGATGCCGCTGCCGGTCGCGGCCGAGCCGCCGCGTCGCCCCGTCCGTCGCCTCGATGCCGCCGAGGAGGCGGCGCTCGCCCGCGACGTTCACGTTATCGACAGCGACCCCCTCCGCGTCGCCCTGCTGGCACTGGGGCGGACGGTGGCGGGTAGCCGCCGCTGACGGCAGCCCTTATAGCAGCCTCCGGTCAGGACATGCTCGCACCCGGAGTTCTCGGTCGATGCTGCTCTCGTCATTGCGTTTCGCGATCGTCCTGCTCGCCCTGGCCGTCGCACCCCGACTGGCCCACGCCGTGGACCTCGGCGAGCCCGCCATCGGTGATGCCGCCGCGCCGGTGACGATCATCGAGTTCGCCTCGCTGACCTGCCCGCACTGCGCCTCGTTCCACGTCAACACCCTGCCCGAGCTCGAGAAGCGCTACATCGACACCGGCAAGGTCCGGCTGGTCCTGCGCGACTTCCCGCTCGACCAGACGGCGCTCAAGGCGTCGGTGATCGCCCACTGCGCGGGGCCGGACCGCTACCCGCAATTCGTCCAGGTGTTCTTCGCCCAGCAGGCCACCTGGGCCCGGTCCAACAACCCGGAGCAGGCGCTGCGGCAGCTCGCCCAGCTCGGCGGCCTGGGCGCGGACAAGATCGACGCCTGCCTCGCCGACAAGGCGCTCGAGGACGCGATCCTGCAGGCCCGGCTGGACGGGCAGCAGAAGTACAACATCGAATCGACGCCTTCCTTCATCATCGGCGACAAGACCCACTCGGGCGACCAGAGCATCGAGAAGTTTGCGGAGCTGATCGACCCTCTGCTCCCGCAGTAGGCTTCACCGGCAGGGCGGCATCTGCTATGGGGAATGCACTTGCCCCAAGATGTAGTGTAGCCGCCGTTGGAAATTACGAGGCTTAGGGTCAGCGGCTTCAAGTCGTTCTCCGACCCGATCGAGCTGCAGCTCGAGGCCGGCCTGACTGGCGTGGTCGGCCCGAACGGCTGCGGCAAGTCCAACATCGTCGAGGCGCTGCGCTGGGCCATGGGCGAGAGCTCGGCCAAGGGCCTGCGCGGCGACGAGATGGACGACGTCATCTTCAACGGCTCGTCCGGTCGCCCCGCGCACGACGTGGCCGAGGTGCGCCTCAAGCTGCGCGGGCGGCCCGAGGGCCTGACCGGCCTCGGCGACGCGGAGGAGCTCGAGATCGCGCGGCGGATCGGCCGCGGCAGCGGCTCGACCTATCGCATCAACGGGCGCGAGGCGCGGGCGCGCGACGTCCAGATCCTGTTCGCCGATGCCGGCGCGGGCTCGCGCAGCCCGGCGATCGTCGGCCAGGGTCAGATCGGCTTCATCGTCGACAGCAAGCCGGCCGAGCGGCGCAAGCTGCTCGAGGATGCGGCGGGAATCGGCGGCCTGCAGGCGCGGCGGCGCGAGGCCGAGCTGCGGCTCGAGGCGACCCAGGCCAACCTGCAGCGGGTGCTCGACCTGCTCGGCACGCAGGAAACCAGGCTCGCCGAGCTCGCCAAGCAGGCCAAACAGGCCCAGCGCTACCGGCAGATCTCGGCCGATCTGCGGACCACCGAGGCGCAGCTCCTGCTCGCGCGCCATGTCGAGGCCTCCCGCCGGGCCACGTCGGCCAACGAGGCGCTGGCCGAGCTGCAGACCGCGCGCGCGGCGAAGGAAGCCGAGGCCGAGCGGCTGCGCCGCGCGAGCGCGGAAGCGATGGCCCAGCTGCCGCCGCAGCGCGAGCGGGCGGCCGCGCTGCAGGCCGAGGCGACCGGGTTGCAGGAGCGGCTCGGCGCCCTGCGTGCCGTCGCCGGGCGCGAGGCGGAGCATCTGGCCACGCTCGAGCGGCAGCGGGACGAAGCCGCCCGCGATCTCGAGCGCGCCGAAGCCACCGTGGCCGAGCTGATCGCCGGCATGGAGGCGCTGACGGCCGAGCGCACCGACCTCGAAGGGCGGCGCGAACAGGCCGCAATCGAGCTGCTGCGGCTCGAGCAGGAGGACCAGGGCACCGCGGCGGCGCTGACAGGCGCGCAGGATCGGCTGCGGGTGCTGCACGGCGAGGCGGCCGATGCGGTGGCCCGCCACGACGCGGTGGCGGCCCGCAGCGAGACCATCCGGCGCCGTGATCAGGCGATCGATGCGGAGCTTTTAAGCACTGCCGCAGCCGCCTCGCGCGAGCGCCTCGCCGCCGTGGAGGGGGCGCTCACCGCGAGCGAGGCGCGCCTGGCCGAGGCACGGGCGGAGATCGAGCGCGCCGGCGCGGGCACCGCAGGAGCCTGCTCCGGCGCAGGAGGCCGCGCGAGGCGACGGTCACGGCGGAGCGCGAGGCGGCGACGGCCGTGAGCGGCTGGCGGCCGCCGAGCTGCGATTGCGCGAGGCGATGGCGGTGCTCGCCCGCTGGACCGAACGCCTCGAGACGAGCGAGCGCGCTCGCGCGCGCCTGAGCGAGCGGTCGACTGCCCTGGCCCGGCGCCGCGCGCTCCACGCCGATGGCAACGGCGCCGACCCCGCCGCCTGCGAGACCGAGCTGGCGGCCGCCGAGAGCGAGCTTGCTGCCGCGGACGGCGCGCTCGACACGGCGCGCGACGCCCTGGCGCGCGAGGAGCACGCACGCAGCGAGACTGCGGCGCGCCTGCGCGAGCTGCGCCGCGCCGCGGACGCGCTCGCGGCCGAGATCCGGGTGCTGGAGGGTCTGATCCCGCCTGGAAGCGCCGATTCCCTGCTGGACCGGCTGGACGTGCCCGAGGAGCTCGGCATCGCCCTGGCCGCGGCCTTCGGCGACGAGCTGCTCGCCGGCACCGACCCCGACGCGCAACGTCGCTGGGGTGCCTGCGCCGCCGCGCTTGCGGCACCCGCACTGCCCGAGGGCGCGGTTCCCCTGGCGACGCTGATCGGTGCGCCGGAGGTCCTGCAGGCGCGCCTGGCCCGCACTGGTCTGGTCGAGGCCGAGGACGCCGCCCGGCTCCAGCCCGCCCTGGTGGCCGGGCACCGCCTGGTCAGCCGGGATGGCGGGCTCTGGCGCTGGGACGGCTACGTGCAGGCGCCCGGCGCCGAGACGCAGACGGCGGCCGGCATCCGCCACCAGCTTCGTCTGCATGTTGCGCGCGACGAGCTGACGGGGCTGGGCCAGGAGGTCGCGACGGCAGAAGCCGCCGCCGAGGCCGCGGAAACCGCGGTCCGCTCGGCCCGGGCTGCGCTGGGCGACAACGAGACCCGCTGGCGGGCCGCGGATTCCGGCCAGATCCGGGCGCGCCAGCGACTCCAGGAGGCGCAGGCGAAGGCGCAGCGCCGGGCGGCCGAGGCGATCCAGCTCGACGAGGAGGAGCGGGCGCTCCAGGCCGAGCAGGCCGAGCTGGAGCGCGATGCCACCTCGCTCGGCGATGGCGCTGCGCTCGCCTCGGAGCGCAGCGTCGCAGAAGCGGCGGCGGTGACGGCGCGCGGCGAGGTCGGCGCTTTGGAAGCCGCGCTGAAGCGTGCGATCGCCGAGGCGGACGCCGCGACGAAGGCTCTGGCCGCGGCGGGCGATGCGCAACGCACGGTCGAGGCGACCGCACAGCGTCTGGCGGGCGAGGTCGAGCGCGCCCGGGCGGAGGTGGCGACCCTCGCGCGCAGCGTCGTGGCGGAGGAGGCCGATCTGCGTGCCCGTGCCGATGCCCTGGAGCGCGAGCGCGCCGAGGCGCCGCACGGCGGCCGAGGCCGAGTGCGGCGAGGCCGAGCGCGCGCGCCGGACCGCCAGCGCTGCCTTTGCCGCCTGCCGCGAGGAATCGCTCCGCCTCGCGGGACGCGCGGAGGTTGTCGCGCGAGCCTGCATCGAGACCGAGGCCCGGCTCGTCGAGACGCAAGCGAGGGCGGAGGAGCTGAGCGCGCGCACTGCCCGGCTCGACGACGACCGGGCGCGCGCCAGGGCCGACAGCCGCTCCGATCCCGCGGCGCTGGCCGAGCTGGAGCGCGCGCTGGCACAGGCCCAGGACGAATCGACGGCAGCCCGGGGCGAGCTCGACCAGCGCGAGACCGCTGCCCGCCGGCGCGCCGACGAGCTGACCGCGGCGGACGAGGCGCTGAGCTCGCTGCGCGAGCGCCTCGCCGTGGCGCAGAGCGAGCGGGCGCATGCCCATGAGGCGCTGGCGACCAGCGTGGCGGCCGTCCGCGAGCGGCTGCAGCAGGAGCCGCTGGCACTGCTGGCCGATGTGCAGATGCGGGACGCCGTGGCCGCCGCCGATCCGGCGGCGCTCGACGAGCGGCTGACGCGGCTCCGGGCGTCCCGGGAGCGCCTTGGGGCAGTCAATCTGCGCGCCGAGGCCGAGGCCGGCGAGCTCGAGGCCACGGTGGGCGAGACCCGCAGCCGGGAGGCCGAGCTGCAGGAGGCCGTGACCCGGCTGCGCGCCGGGATCGGCACGCTCGACAAGGAGGCGCGCGAGCGGCTGCTGGCCGCGTTCGAGGCGGTCGACGGCCATTTCCGCCGCCTGTTCACCACGCTGTTCGGTGGCGGCAAGGCGCATCTTCGCCTCGCCGGGGCGGACGATCCGCTGCGTGCCGGCCTCGAGCTGGAGGCGAGCCCGCCGGGCAAGAAGCTGTCCAGCATCTCGCTGCTGTCGGGCGGCGAGAAGACGCTGACCGCGCTGGCGCTGGTGTTCGCCTTCTTCCTCGCCCAGCCCTCGCCGCTCTGCGTGCTGGACGAGGTCGACGCCCCGCTCGACGATGCCAATGTCGACCGTTTCGTCGGGTTGATGCACGAGATCGCGCAGACCACGGGCACGAGGTTTCTTGTCGTCACCCATCATCCCTTGACCATGGCGCGGATGCACCGGCTTTATGGGGTGACGATGGCCGAGCGCGGTGTGTCCAGGTTGGTGTCCGTCGCGCTCGAGCAGGCACTAGAGCTGCGCGCTACGGCATAGTGCCGCGGAAATTGTGGCCGTCTTGACACCTTCGCGGGCACGCACCTAGGGTCCGCGCGCCCGGGCGGCTGGGCACGGAGGCCCATGTCGGAACCGCAGCGACCGCCCTCGTTCGAGGACTTCGACGCCCGGCTCGGGAAGGCTCGGCCAGACAAGGCGAAGCCACCCGGCGGGGACGAACCGCCTCCCCGGCTCGACTACGGGACGGGATTGCAGGCGGGTATCGAGGTGGTGGCCGGCGTCGGCTTCGGCGTCTTGATCGGCTGGGCTCTCGATCGGTGGCTGGGCACCACACCCTTGCTGCTGGTCGTGTTTTTCATGTTGGGCGCGGCGGCCGGGGTGTTGAACGCCTACCGGCATCTGCGCCGGATGCAGAACGGCGCCTAGGCGCCCGCGACGACGACAGAAGAGAGGCAGGCCCGTGGCAGATCCGCTGCACCAATTCCAGATCGCGCCGCTCGTGCCCATCAACGTTGCCGGCGCCGACCTGTCCTTCACCAACTCCTCGCTCTGGATGGCGATCGCGGTCGGCTGCGCCTACCTGCTGATCATGGCCGGGACCCGCCAGCACGCGATGGTGCCGGGCCGGCTGCAGTCCGCCGTCGAGATGACGTACGAGTTCGTGGCGGGGATATTGCGCGATGCCACGGGCAAGGAGGGCATGCGCTTCTTCCCGATCGTGTTCACGATCTTCATGTTCATTCTGATGGGCAACATGCTGGGGATGATCCCCGGCAGCTTCACCTTCACCAGCCACATAATCGTCACCTTCGCCATGGCGATCGCCGTCTGGGTCGGCGTGACGATCATCGGCTTCTGGTACCACGGCGCGCATTTCCTGCACTTCTTCGTGCCGACCGGCGCGCCGAAGGCGATGCTGCCGCTCCTGGTGCCGATCGAGATCCTGTCCTACTGCGTCCGTCCGATCAGCCTGTCGGTCCGTCTGTTCTGCAACATGATGGCCGGCCACACGATGCTGAAGGTGTTCGCCGGCTTCATCTTGAGCCTCGGCGCCTACTTCGTGATCCCGGGCATCGCGCCCATGGCGATCACCGTGGTGCTGATCGGGTTCGAGTTCGCGGTGGCCTTCCTCCAGGCCTACATCTTCACGGTCCTTACCTGCATCTACCTCAACGACGCGATCCACATGCACTGAGGGCGTAGGTTCGCCAGCCCCTGGACACGTCGCTGGGTAGTCCACCCGGCGCAGACGAGCGCCTCATCTCGGGAGAGCATCCATGGAACTCGACGCAGCCAAGATGATTGGCGCCGGCCTCGCGGTGATCGCGCTGTTCGGCGTCGGCATCGGCATCGGCAACATCTTCTCGACCCTGATCGCCACGGTCGGCCGCAACCCGTCGGTGCAGCAGCGCGTGTTCCCCTTCGCGATCATCGGGTTCGCGCTGGTCGAGGCGGTGGCGCTGTTCGC
>JBGAKU010000366.1:0-4311 GCA_044224255.1 Geminicoccaceae bacterium | reverse complement strand
GTGAGCACGTCACCGCCACCGAATACCGAGCCGCACGCACCAGGGCCTTCGAGCTTTGGGCGGAGATCACCGGTGTCGCGGCTGCCGCATAGGGCTGCCAACAGTCCACCCTTCGCGATCTTCGGCCGACAAGTTGACGGTGCCTGGATCGGTCTCGCCTGCCACGCCGCCCTCCCTGCTTCCGCTCGACTCTGTCACAGTCGACGCGTCGAGCAGCGATGGCAACATCTGCTCAACCGAGGGCAGTGCCGCTCCCTGCGACCGCACGTCGCTCAGCGCGCTTGCGGCGCTCGATCAGCGGCGGGCAGACCCGATCGTCGGCGTAGTTCACTTGGCAATTGAGGCAGTAGATGCACTCGCCGGGATGGATGGCGCCTTCCGGCTGGATGGCACCCACCGGGCACTGAACGGCGCAGATCCTGCATTCGACCCCGCACTGACGCCGCCGCCGCAGCCACTCGAACTGGCGCAGGCGGGCCGGCAGGGCGAGCGCCGCGCCGAGCGGACAGAGGTAGCGGCACCAGGCACGCTCGACGAACAGCCCCATCCCCAGCACCAGGACCGCCCAGGCGACGAACCACGGCTCGCGCCAGAAATGCAACACGATCGCCGTCTTGAAGGGCTCGATCTCGGCGAGGCGGAGGGAGAGACCGGACGCTCCCAGCGACACGGCGAACAGGCCGAGGAAGACCAGGAACTTGAGGCTGCGCAGCCGCTCGTGCAGCCACCACGGCACGACGAGCTGCGGCACCTTGAGCCGGCGCGCACCCTGATTGAGGAGCTCCTGCAGGGCCCCGAACGGGCACAGCCAGCCGCAGAACGGCCCGCGGCCCCACAGGACGAGCGCCGCCGCGACGCCGCACCAGAGGATGAAGATCAAGGGCTCGAGCAGGAACGCCTGCCAACGGAACCCCGTCCGCAGCGCGTCGCTGAACGTCAGCACGTTGACGACCGACAATTGCGCCTTGGCGTACCAGCCCAGCCAGACCAGCGTGAACATCAGGAAGCCGAGCCGCACCCGCCGCAGGATGCGTGGCCGCGCCGCCAGCCAGTTCTGGCCGAAGAAGATCGCGGTGAGCAGCGCCAGAGCGGCGAGCAGGACGGCGATGTCCACCCAGCGCGCCCGCCAGGTCCGCTCCCACAACGGCGTCGCCGGCGCCGGGTGGGCGAAATAGCGCGCCGGGATCTCGTAGGCCACCTCGAAGGCCGCGCTCGCGGCCGCCCCGGCACCGGTACGGCCCGGCAGGACCAGCTGCAGGCGCCATGGCTGGTCCGGCCGAAAGCCGGTGCCGGCCGGGATTGTGAACAGGGACATCTCGCGCAGCGCCGGCGCGCCGGCGGCCTTGATCTCGTCGACGCGCGTGTGCCCGTCGGCGGACAGGCGCCAGGTGCGGTCGCCTTGCGCGACCTGGATCCTGTCGAACCAGCCGTCGCGGCGCCAACTGGTCCCGCGGAAGGAGTAGAGCCCCCGGCCGCCGACGAAGAGCAGGAGATCGCCTCCGCGCAGACGGGTCGTGGCGGCGGCATAGTCGCGGTCGCCCAAGAGATTGCGTCCGACACGGGCGAGCGAGGCGAGGCCGACATAAAGCTCCGCGACGACGGCCCTGGGATCGGCGGCGACCGCGGGGCTGGCACCCTGCGCCCCGAACGCCTCGAGGACCTCGGCACCGGTGATCCGCCTCGTCGCCAGCGAACCGTCGGCGAGCAGCTCGTCCCAGCGCGCCTGGTCGAACTGGCTCAGGTCGACGCCCTGCGATGACAGGGCCCCGATGGCACGTCCCACGGCGCGCGCGGCCGACATGACCGCATCGACGATCACCGAGGAGGACACGGTCGCCCCGGCGACCGCATCGATCTGGCCGGGGCCGGCGCCGGCTCGGACCACGCTCACGGGCTCGCGGATCGAGCGCCCGACCAGCCCCGCGACCAGCCGATCGAAGTCCGCGGCCTTGGCTCCCGTCGCCGTGATCGGCTCGTGCTGCTCGAGCACCAGGGCGCCGGTGATCGTGCCCGACGTGTCGAGCCCGACGAGGATGTCCAAAGGCTTGCCCGAATAGCCGACCGAGCCGATGGCGGCCGCCGTCGACAGGACGGCGCCCAACGTCCTGTCGCCGCGCCGGGCGCGCCAGTAGGGCGGCGGCCCCGTGACCGGCTCGAGCTCCTCGGCCTGGGGAAAGACGCGGCGCAGCAGATCCGGGGCCGGCTCGGCGCCGACGGCGGGAAGGCAAGCCAGCAGCAAGGTCGTGATCAGCCAGACGCGCATCGTCCTGCTCCGCTTCGCTGGCCCCGAGGCTGCGTCGCTCGCGCGCAGAGAGCCTTGACCACGGTCAATGCGGGGCGCCAGCCGCTTCCTAAGCTTCGCCCGATCAGGGATTTCCTACGGGGGTGGAAACTGATGAACGCGGATCGTGTCTTTCGCATCCCGGCCCTGGCGGCAGCCACGGCGATCGGATTGGCAGGTGTCACGGTCGCATGGGCGCAGCAGGCGCCCCCCGCTCCCGCCGACCTGAAGAAGCACGACACCACGGCACCCGGGCAGTACGAGCCGAGCCTGGACGTGCTGAAGGACCAGCCGCTGCCGGCGCCCGGCGCCCAGGAGGGCATCCCCGCCCTGAACCAGGCCGAGGCCGACGAGGCCAACACGATCTACTTCCAGCGCTGCGCCGGCTGCCACGGCGTGCTGCGCGGCGGGGCCACGGGCAAGGCGCTCACCACCGATCTCACCCGCGAGCTCGGCCTCGACTACCTGAAATCGTTCATCACCTACGGCTCGCCGGCCGGCATGCCCAACTGGGGCACCTCGGGCCAGCTTACCGAGCAGCAGATCGACCTCATGGCCCGCTACCTGCTCAACGAGCCGGTGGCGCCGCCGGAATGGGGCATGGCGGAGATGCGGAATTCCTGGAAGGTGCTGGTGCCGGTCGACCAGCGCCCCACGGAGAAGATGAACAAGCTCGACCTCGACAACCTGTTCTCGGTGACCTTGCGCGATACCGGCGAGGTGGCGCTGATCGACGGTGGCAGCTACGAGATCGTCAAGATCTTCCCCACCGGCTACGCCGTGCACATCTCGCGCATGTCGGCCTCGGGCCGCTACCTCTACGTGATCGGCCGCGACGCGCTGGTCAACGTCTTCGACCTCTACATGGACCCACCGGCCGAGGTGGCGCGGATCAAGATCGGGCTCGAGGCGCGCTCGGTCGAGACCTCCAAGGCGCCGGGCTGGGAGGACAAGTACGCCATCGCCGGCGCCTACTGGCCGCCACAATACGTGATCATGGACGGCGTCACGCTCGAGCCGCTCAAGATCGTCAGCACCCGCGGCATGCTCTACGACGAGCAGGAGTACCACCCGGAGCCGCGCGTCGCCGCGATCCTGTCCTCGCACTTCCGCCCGGAGTTCATCGTCAACGTCAAGGAACGGGGCTTCATCGACATCGTCGACTACACCGATCTGAAGAACCTGAAGGTCACCTCGATCGCGGCGGAGCGCTTCCTGCACGACGGCGGCGTCGATCGTAGCGGACGCTACTTCTTCGTGGCGGCCAACGCCCGGAATAAGGTGGCGATTGTCGACTTGAAGGAGGGCAAGCTCGCGGCCCTGGTCGAGACCCAGGGCACGACCCCGCATCCCGGCCGCGGCGCCAATTTCGACACCAAGGAATGGGGGATGGTCTGGGCAACCTCGCACCTCGGCAGCGAGCAGGTCACACTGATCGGCGCCGACCCCGAGAAGCACCCCGAGCACGCCTGGAAGGTGGTGAAGGTGCTCGAGGGCCAGGGCGGCGGGTCCCTGTTCGTCAAGACCCACCCCAACAGCCGTAACCTCTACGTCGACACGACCCTCAACCCGGAAGCCGAGATCGCGGCCTCGGTGGCGGTGTTCGACATCGACGATCTCGACAAGGGGTACGAGGTGCTGCCGATCGGCGAATGGGCGGGGATCGAGTCAGGCCAGCGCCGGGTGGTCCAGGGCGAGTTCAACAAGGACGGCACCGAGATCTGGTTCTCGGTCTGGAACGGCAAGGACGACGAGAGCGCCATCGTCGTCGTCGACGACAAGACGCGCCAGCTCAAGAAGGTGATCAAGGATCCGCGGCTGGTCACGCCCACGGGCAAGTTCAACGTCTACAACACCCGCAAGGACATCTACTGACGGCGCGGCGGCGGAGGACGGCACCATGCATCCTCCTCTGGTTCATCTCGTCGGGGCCGGTCCGGGCGACGCCGATCTGTTGACCCTGCGGGCGGCTCGGCTGCTCCAGATCGCCGACGTCATCGTCCACGACCGCCTCGTCGGCGAGGGCGTGC
>JBGAKU010000365.1:0-4544 GCA_044224255.1 Geminicoccaceae bacterium | reverse complement strand
CGGGCTGCGGAAGGGCTCGATCTGCCTCTAGCCGATGCCACGATCCGCGGCGAGGGTTGCGACCTGCGCATTTGACATGCGCCGCGTGCCTCCCGATTCTCCGCGCGCCGAAGCAGGGAGGAAAACATGGCAAGGCTGAGGTTCGGGGTTCTCGGGGCCGCGAAGATCGCGCGCGAGAAGGTGATCCCACCGCTGATGCGGTCGGCGCGCTGCGAGGTGGTGGCGCTGGCCTCGCGCGACGCGGCGCGCGCGGCCGAGGTCGCGGGCCAGCTCGGCATCGCCAGGAGCTACGGCAGCTATGAGGATCTTCTGGCCGATCCGAACGTCGACGCGATCTACAATCCCCTGCCCAACCACCTTCACGTCCCCTGGACGATCAAGGCGGCCGAGGCCGGCAAGCACGTGCTGTGCGAGAAGCCGATCGGCCTCGACGCTGCCGAATGCGAGCAGCTGATCGCCGCACGCGACCGGACCAGCGTCCTGATCCAGGAAGCGTTCATGGTGCGCACGCACCCGCAATGGCTGCGCACGCGCGAGCTGGTGCAGGGCGGGCGGATCGGCGAGCTGAAGGCGATCCAGGGCTTCTTCAGCTACAACCTGACCGACCCGACCAACGTCCGCAACGTCGCCGAATGGGGCGGCGGCGGGCTGCTCGACATCGGCTGCTACCCGATCACCACCTCGCGTTTCGTGACCGACCTGGAGCCGTCTCGCGTCGCGGCGAGCCTCGAGCGCGACCCGCAGACCGGCATCGATCGGCTGGGCATGGTGATGCTCGACTACGGCTCGGTCCAGTGCGGTTTTCAATACAGCACTCAGCTTGTGCCGCGGCAGACCATGCAGTTCTTCGGCGACAGGGCGCGGCTGGTGGTCGAGGTGCCGTTCAACGCGCCCAACGACGTCGCATCCCGGCTCAGCCTGTACGAAGGCCCGGGCCTCGGCGACGTCGCGGTGGAGACGATCGAGATCCCGGCCTGCGACCAGTATGGCGTGATGGGCGACGCGTTTGCCGCCGCGGTCCAGGATGGCATCCCGCAGCCGGTGCCGCTCGAGAACAGCCTCGCCAACATGAAGGTGATCGACGCCGTGTTCCGCGCCGCCGCCAACGGGAGCTGGGAGCGCCCGTGACCCGGCTCGCCGTCGATCGGCTGGACTCGCCGGCGGGGCCGGTCGTGCTGATCGCGAGCGAGACCGGGCTGGTCGTGGTCGATTTCGGCGAGCCCGAGGACCGGCTTTGGCGGATGCTGGAGCGTCGCTTCGGCAGCGCCCGGCCGGTGCCGGCCACGGATCCGCTGGGTGCCACGAGCGCGTTGCGGGCCTATCTCGCCGGCCGGCTCGACGCAATCGACGGCCTGCCGGTGGATGCCGGCGGCACGCCGTTCCAGCGCCAGTGCTGGGCCGCCCTGCGCACGATCCCCGCCGGTACCACCTGGAGCTACCGCCGGCTCGCCGCCGAGATCGGCCGCCCCTCGGCCGTCCGCGCGGTCGGCCTCGCCAACGGCGCCAACCCGGTCGGCATCGTGGTGCCATGCCACCGCGTGATCGGTGCTAATGGCTCGCTCACCGGCTATGGCGGCGGGATCGAGCGCAAGCGCTGGCTGCTGGAGCACGAGGGTGCGCTGCTGCGGATTGGAGCATGACGCGGTGCTGACGCTCTACGACTACCTGTCCTCGGGCAACGGCTACAAATGCCGGCTGCTGCTCGCCCAGCTCGGCATCCCCTACCGCCGGGTGGAGCTGGACATCCTGAAGGGCGAGACCCGCACGCCCGAGTTCCTGGCCAGGAACCCCAACGGCCGCATCCCGGCCCTGGAGCTCGAGGACGGGACGATCCTGTCCGAATCGGACGCGATCCTGTTCTACCTCGCCGAGGGCACGCCCTACCTGCCCGACGACCGCCTCGGCCGCGCCCAGGTGCTGCAATGGATGTTCTTCGAGCAGTACAGCCACGAGCCCTTCATCGCCGTCGCCCGCTTCATCCGCCACCTGCTGCCGCCCGACACCCCGCGCCGCACGGAGCTGCCGCGCCTGGAGCAGGGCGGCTACGCGGCACTCGGCGTGATGGAACGCCGGCTCGCCGACCACCCCTTCCTCGTCGCCGACCGCTACACGATCGCGGACATCGCCCTCTACGGCTACACGCACGTGGCCGACGAGGGCGGGTTCGATCTCGCAGGCTATCCGGGCGTACGGGCTTGGATGCAGCGCGTGGCCGGGCAGCCGGGGTATCTGCCGATCGACGCAGGCTAGGCATGGCGAACGGCTGGCCGCCGCAGGTCACGTTCGGCGGCGGATGCCGCTTCGACGCCAGCCTTCGCGTCTGGCATCCGAGCCTGGATCCCCGCCTGATCGCAAGCGCTTTGTCCATGCGGCCTCAGCGATCCTGCAAGGTCGGGGACCGCCGTCGGTCGCCGAAGGGCAGGCTGCTGCCCGGGTATGAGAAGCAGTCGTTCTGCAGCTTCCCGGTGGTCGGCAGGGTCGCGGCCGAGGCGGAAGCCATGACTGCGGCCGAGTTCGTCACCGCCGTCGGCCGCTTCCTCGACCGGCTTTCTCGAAAGGCTCAGTTCATGCGCGAGATCCGTGCCGGTGGCGGCGGAGCGGACCTGTTCGTCGGCTGGTTCTTCACGATCTTCGCCGTTCTGCCCCTGGAGCATGGCTGGCTGGGAAAGCTCGGCGAGCTGGAGATCGATCTCAACCTGGACACTTATGCAAGTTAGAAGGCGACTGGCGAGTGCCGATCACTAGGCATGAACGCGGCCTCACTTTCTCCGGAAAGTTCGAGTTCGAGGCATTCTTGTGGTTGGAGCACCCCGGCCTAACGGCGCGCGAGATCGAGACGGGGCTGGCGGTCGCTGGCGACGGTGACTGGGGATGGGTCGCAGAGGCGCAGTGCAACGGGAGATGCTGGACGAGCCGGATCGAGCCGGCGGGCGATCTCCCCGCGACGCTTGCGTGGCTCGCCGATCGGCTCGCCACGCCCAACCTCTTTCTCGACGGGATACGCGCCGGGGGCGGGCGCTTCGGCTGCCGCGTGATCTGCAAGGTGGATTTCAATGCCCAGTTCATCCTGGACTCGTCCCTGCTTCGGCGATTGGCCGCGCTGGGGCTCGACCTCACCATCCACGCGCTCGACGTCGAGACACCCGAGACGGCCGAGGGTATGCGGCATTTCCTCGAGATCATGAACAACCCGCCCCGGTTGAAGGGACCAGTCACCGACCCGCCGGAAGCACCGGAGGCCGACCCAGATGACCCTCCTTGACCCAGACGCGGCAGCCCTGAGCGCCTGCCGTCGCGGTCAGCGACGCGCCTGGCGGGAGGCGCAGCCAGGACTGTGGGACGAATGTCTCGCCACCTTCGGTGAAGCCACCTTCGAGGACCAGGAGCTCGATGCCGCCCTCGGGCTGGTAGACGATCGCGGCACCGGGGGTCCAGCGCTCCAGCCGGACGTCCTCGCCCGTGTCCCGGAACAGAGGTGCGACCTCCACGCCCGGGCGGCCGGGGATGGTGGTGGAGGGCACCGTGGCAGTGTCGAGGCGGACCTCATGGCGGTCCTCGGGGTCGAACTGCCAGAGCTTGACGAAGATGGTGCAGCCCGGAGCCGAGCCCGGCGTATGGCGCGAGGTCGGCGGGTTGCGGACATAGCTGCCGGCGGGAAAGTCGCCGTGCTCGTCCTGGAACACGCCATCGAGCACGAGGAACTCCTCGCCGCCGCCATGAGTGTGGGCGGGGAAACGGCTGTCCGGCGCGTAGCGCACGATCGTCGTGGCGCGGGCGACCTCGCCGCCGATGCGGTCCAGCATGCGCCGGTCGACGCCGCCCGTGGGCGATGGCTGCCAGGGCAAGGTCGCGGCATGGACGGCGGCCCGCTTGGTGAAGTCGGCGTTCAGGTTCATGGCGGTCGCTCCAGGCTCAGCGGGCGACGCTGGGGCGCTGCGACACGCGGCCCTGCCAGGCCCGCAACGACGCGCATTCCTCCGGGATGCCGATCTCGGCGAATCCGGCAAAGGCGAGTCCGGCGAGCGCCGTGATGTCGGCGACGGTGAAGCGGTCGCCCGCGAGATAGGGCCGGCTCACGAGGACGCCGTCGAGCTGCCGCATCGTGGCGACGGCCCGGTCGCGCTGGCGCTCGCCCCATTCGCGGTTCTGGTAGGTCTCGAGCGCCGGCCCGAGGCCGGGCGTCGCGTGGTGGAAATAGGCGCCGACGGCATCGAGCAGGCCGGCCTCGGCGCGGCGCTGCATCATGGCGATCACCGCGCGCTCCTTCGGTGTCCGGCCGGTCAGGGCCGGGTCACCGTCGAGATGGTCGAGATACTCGGTGATGGCGGTGCATTCGGCGATGCAGGTGCCGTCGTCGAGCTCCAGCACGGGCACGGCGCCGGCGGGGTTGCGGGCCAGGAACTCGGGCGTGCGGTGCTCGCCCTTGGTGACATCGACCGGCACGAACTCGACCCGGTCGGTCAACCCCTTCTCCGCCAATGCCACGCGTACCCGCATCGGATTGGGAAAGCCCTTGTGCTCATAGACCTTCACGATTCCGCTCC
>JBGAKU010000364.1:0-4398 GCA_044224255.1 Geminicoccaceae bacterium | reverse complement strand
CCGGGCGATCCCGACGCGATCCTGGCCCGCATGGAGGCGATCAAGGCGGAGCGCGAGGCGGCACAGCCGCTGCGGGCGGCGACGGGCGGCAGCACCTTCAAGAATCCAGCGGGCGGCAAGGCTTGGCAGCTCATCGATGCCGCAGGTTGCCGTGGCCTGCGTCGGGGTGCTGCCATGGTGTCGGAGAAGCACTGCAACTTCCTCATCAACACCGGTGGGGCCTCGGCCGGGGAGGTCGAGGGGTTGGGTGAGCTGGTGCGACAGCGCGTGCGCGAGCACAGCGGCGTCGAGCTCGAGTGGGAAGTCATCCGGGTGGGGCGACCCGAGCGCCTGGAGCTTGCCGCATGAGCCGCCATGTTGCCGTGCTGATGGGCGGGCGGTCCGCCGAGCGGGAGGTCTCGCTGGTCTCGGGCGCGGCCTGCGCTGATGCCCTGGAATCGCTCGGCTTTCGGGTGACTCGGATCGACCCCGGTGCGGACCTGCCGGAGGTGCTCGTTCGGACCAGCCCCGACGTAGTCTTCAACGCGCTGCACGGACGCTACGGCGAGGACGGCCGCGTGCAGGGGCTGCTCGACCTGATGGGCCTGCCCTACACCCATTCCGGCGTCCTGGCCTCGGCGCTCGCCATGGACAAGCCCATGGCCAAGCGTGTGTTCGCCCAGGTCGGCCTGCGCTGCCCCGAGGGCGTGGAGATCAGCCTCGAGCGGCTGCTGGCGGAGCCGCCTTTTCCAGCCCCCTATGTCGTCAAGCCGGCGGCCGAGGGGTCGAGTGTCGGGGTCATCATCGTGCCCGACGAGGATTCGCGTGCCCTGACCGAACGCAACGACCTCGACCCCGCCTGCCGCCTTCTGGTCGAGCGCTATGTCGCCGGCCGCGAGCTGACCTGCGGCGTGCTGGGCGAGGAGCCGCTGGCCGTGACCGAGATCCGGCCGAACGAGGGCTTCTACGACTACCGCGCCAAGTACACCGAGGGCTGGGCTTCTCATCTTGTGCCGGCGCCGCTGTCGCCCGAGCTCACCGAGATGGTGAGGGACTGGGCGCTGCGGGCGCATCGGGCCCTCGACTGCCGCGGGGTCAGCCGGTCCGATTTCCGTTTCGACCCGACTCGGGACGCAGAAGGTCTCTACCTATTGGAGGTCAACACGCAGCCCGGCATGACCCCGCTGTCGCTCGTGCCGGAGCAGGCGGCCTGGCGTGGCATCGCCTTTCCCGATCTCGTGCTTCGTCTCCTGGAGTCTGCGCGTTGCGACAGGTGAAGCGGCTCACCCGATCCACCCGAGCGGCGCCGCGTCGCCGGCCACCGGCGCGCCTGTGGGTCCAACGCCTGCGCAAGACGGTGGCGATCGTGCTGGCGATCGTCGTGGTTGCGGGCGGGAGCTACACCTTCCTGCGCTCCTCCGTGGCCGCGCGCTGGGGCAATGCCGTCAGGCAGGACTTCGTGTCTGCCAGCGTGCGCGCCGGATTCGTCGTCGACCGTGTCTACAGCGAGGGGCGCATGCTGGCCGACGAGGCAGCCCTTTCCCGCACCCTGCGGAGCGTGCACGGCAAGCCTCTCTTAATGGTTGAATTGGATCGCTTAAAATCGCAGATTGAGGCATTGCCCTGGGTGCGCACGGCGAGCATCGGCCGGCGCCTGCCCGACACGCTGTGGGTCCGCCTGGAGGAGCATCGGCCGGTGGCGCGCTGGATGGACGGGACCCGCCAGGTGCTGGTGAGCGATGAGCATGAGATCTTCAAGGTCAGGAACGCCGATCGCTACAAGGAGCTGCCGCTCCTGTTCGGTAAAGGCGCCCCGGCGCGCGCGAGCGAGGTTCTGCGCCTGATCGCCGCCGAGCCGGAGCTTGCGCGCCACGTCACGGGCGCGCGGCTGGTGGGCGAGCGGAGGTGGGACATCTACCTCGACGGTAGGATCGAGGTCCGGCTGCCTGGCAGCCGACCCGAGGCCGCGTGGCGGCGGCTGGCGGCCGAACAGCGCGAGTCCGGCGTGATCACCCGGGCCGTGACCTCGATCGACCTGCGCAATCCCGACTGGTTGACGCTCGAGCTGCCGGACACGGTGCTCGGGCCACGCAAGGAGCCTCGCGCATGACCGAGACCTCAGGAACGGCATGGCGCAGGCTGGTGGGCAATGGCCCGTGGCGGCGCGGCCAGCCTTTCGGCGTGCTCGACATCGGTTCGAGCAAGCTGTGCTGCTACATTTCCAAGCCTCGCCCCGGGCAGGGGGTCCAGCTCCTCGGGCGGGGATATCAGCTCGCCGAAGGTCTCAAGGGTGGTGAGATCATCGATGCCGAGGCCGCCGAGGCGTCGGTGCTCGCCGCGCTGCACGAGGCGGAGCAGCAGTCGGGCGAGACGTTGCGCGAGATCTGGCTCGCGGTCGGCGGCGGCCGGCCGCAGTCGAGCTTCGTCCGCGTCGAGACCGCGCTGCACGGCCGGAGCGTCACCGACACCGATCTCCAGCTTCTGCTCGACCGCGCGCGTCGCGAGGCCTCGACACCGGAGCGTGAGGTGCTGCACGCGGTGCCGGTCGAGGTGACGATCGACGGCGGGCGCCCGCTCAGGGACGCTCGAGGCCTCTCGGGCCAACGGCTCGCGATCGTCGCCCATCTCGTGAGCGTCGCCGGGCCGCCGCTGCGCAATCTGCTTGCCTGCCTGGAGCGCTGCCACGTCGAGGTGGAGGGCGTGGTCTGCGCGAGCTACGCCGCCGCCATCGGCTGTCTGGCCGAGGACGAGATCGAGCGCGGCTGCCTCGTGCTCGACTTCGGCGGCGGGACCACCGGCTTCGCGCATTTCGCTGGAGGCAGGCTGAACCTGGTGGGTCAGGTCCCCTATGGCGGCGACCATATCACCGGCGATCTCGCCTACGGTCTTTCGACCAGCCGGCAGCACGCGGAGCGGATCAAGAACCTGTTCGGGAGCACCCAATTCCGCAGCTGCGACGATGGTACCCGCATCGAGCATCCGCGTCTCGGCGACCATGCCGAGATGCCGACCGGCGAGGTGCCGCGCACCCGGATCACCGAGATCGTGCGCGCGCGGGTCGAGGAGATCCTCGCCCTGGTCCGGCGGCGGCTCGACGAGCATGGCGAGCTTTTGGCCACGCGGCCGCCGCGGTCGATCGTGGTGACCGGTGGCGGCAGCCAGCTCGAGGGCATCGAGGACCTGGTCCAGGAGGTGCTTCGCCTGCCCGTACGGACTGGCCGTCCTGCCCCCTGGTCGGGCCGGCGCGAGGAGGATCCATGCTGCTCCACGGTCGCCGGAACGGTCGCTCTCGTCCTGGGGGACGATGGCGGGCTCGGCTGGCGCGACCAGGTTCAGGTGTCGATGCTCTCCAACCGTCTTGCGCGGCTTGGCCAATGGTTTAGAGAGAACTTCTGACCCGATCTTTTTGCATCGCACGGTCGGATACTTGCCCCCGACCGGCGCCGAGGCCCGAGCCCAACAGGGTCGGCCGATCTGTGGAGGAGAACAGATGACGATCAATCTCTCTCTGCCCATCACGCACGAGCTCAAGCCGAAGATCACGGTGGTCGGCGTCGGCGGCGCCGGCGGCAATGCCGTGAACAACATGATCACCTCGCATCTCGAGGGGGTCGAGTTCGTCTCGTGCAACACCGATGCGCAGGCGCTGGCGGCCGGCCTGACCGACCGTAAGGTCCAGCTCGGCAACACCATCACCCACGGCCTCGGGGCAGGGGCCCGACCCGAGGTCGGCCGTGCGGCTGCGGAGGAGGCGCTGGACGAGATCCTCGACCAGCTCTCCGGCAGCCACATGGTGTTCATCACCGCCGGCATGGGCGGCGGCACCGGCACGGGTGCGGCACCGGTGATCGCGCGTGCGGTGCGCGAGCAGGGCATCCTGACCGTGGCCGTGGTGACCAAGCCCTTCCACTTCGAGGGCGCGCACCGGATGCGGCTGGCCGAGTCCGGCCTCACCGAGCTGCAGCAGTATGTCGACACGCTGATCGTCATCCCGAACCAGAACCTGTTCCGGCTCGCCAACGAGCGCACGACCTTCGCCGATGCCTTCCAGATGGCCGACCAGGTCCTGCACATGGGCGTGCGCGGCGTGACCGACCTCATGGTCATGCCCGGCCTGATCAACCTCGACTTCGCCGACATCCGCACCGTGATGAGCGAGATGGGCAAGGCGATGATGGGTACCGGCGAGGCCGAGGGCGAGCGCCGCGCCATCGAGGCCGCCGAGGCCGCGATCTCCAACCCGCTCCTCGACGACGTGTCGATGCGGGGTGCGCGCGGCGTGCTGATCAACATCACCGGCGGCCTCGACATGACCCTTTACGAGGTCGACGCCGCCGCCAACCGGATCCGCGAGGAGGTGGATTCGGACGCCAACATCATCTTCGGCTCGACCTTCGACAACTCGCTGCAGGGCCGGAT
>JBGAKU010000025.1:0-32896 GCA_044224255.1 Geminicoccaceae bacterium | reverse complement strand
AAACGCACCAAGCGGGAGGGTGGAGTAACGTAGGTGCGTTTCGCCCAGTGGGCGTTTGCATTGTCAGTCGTATTCGTTGCCCTTGTTGGCATGCTCCATCTCGATGATCCTGGTCTCGCCAGGGCGGATACGGGCAACAAAGTGGAATCGGCCGCTTCTTTCAATATCAAAACAATCATAATATATTATCCGTTCATAAGTATGGACGCAAGTTTCAGAATTCCTGCCGCAACGCCTCGTAATGCTTCCGGCCAGGGCCGCCAAGCCACCCTGAACCGCGGGGCAGCATTTCCGAACCTGCCCGGCATCTGCAACAGCCAGCCCCTATCAGGGCGCCGCCGACCCACCCGACTGCGCCCGCGGCCAATCAGGTGAATGACTCAGGCTTGATGCCAGTTGGGACGAAGATGCGCCAGCCCCCGAGTCGACCCTGTTTGCAATCGCAGCTCGCCAAGCGCGGATTCAGGGCCTTGCAACTCATGATCATCTTGCTATCTTTCCCATCGGGCCGGTGACGTTCCAAACGAAGACGGATCAGCTCAAGATGCTGTACAAGGCGGAGCATGGGTGAACGTTCCGGAAGCACGATGCCCGAATCGCCCTTACCCTTGCTGATCGGGTTGCTAGTCGACGTTTCTTTCTCAATGCGGACATCGATTCAAAGTCGATCGCCTACATTGCAGACACGGATCGATGCAGTACGAGAAGCCATCGATGAACTACTGTTACGTGCCGATGCGCTTTTCACAGCTCCTCCGAAAGCTAATTGCCCGCCGAAAATCTTCGCTCTGGGTTTTGGCTTTGGGAATCCACTGTCGGTCTTGCTAGGCGACCAGGGTGGCAGCGTCCGTGATCTCTTCTCAATTCCGGAAATTGGTGAGCCACTCGTTGGACTAGACCAACTGGTAAAGCACCGGGCTTCTTTTAAGGCACACATCGAACAGATCGCGCCGAGTATGTTCGGCGACACGCCATTGCGGAAGGCTCTTGAGACTGCTGCGCATCGCTTGACTGGTGCTCTTGCCAATCGTGAATGCGCCGATAATCCCCTTCTTTTTATAATCTCAGACGGCCTACCCACAGACGCGTCTTCTTACGAAATTCTGTCGATTGCGGAACGGCTGAAAGATCAAGGTGTTGTGATTATATCCTGCTACGTGACGAACGTGAATCTATCAGAACCTCGGAAGCTCTCGCCTCGCCCTGATCCAGGTTGGTCGGAGGCGGCTCAACTGATGTTTGAATGTTCATCCGCCATTCAGCCCGGATCTCCCTTTTGGTCTCACCTGTCAGAATACGGCTGGCAGCTGCAGAGTGGGGGACGTCTGTTCGCCCAGATCAATCATACAGAGATCCTATCGGAGTTTCTATCGCTCCTGCTTAGCCCGGCACCGCCAACGGCGCCGGACGGCGTCGACCTTGCAAAAGCACGAAACGTCTTTGTCAGTTACGCGCGCCAGGACCAGCTATGGCTCGCACGCGTGTTAACCCACCTCAGGCCGTTGGAGCGCGACGGTCACATAGATGTGTGGTCCGATCAAGGACTTCAGCCCGGCTATGATTGGGAGGCCATCATTAGAAAGCGGCTAGAGGCTGCACGAGTTGCGATTCTCCTCCTGAGCGCTGATTTTCTCGCCTCCGATTTCATTGCGAAAATTGAGTTACCTGCCATTCTCCATTCAGCCAAATGTTCTGGTACGAGAGTACTCCCGGTCCTCATAAAGCCGTGCAGATACAAAGATGACCCAAACCTCTCGCGGTTTCAGGTCCTCAATGGCGCTGCGCCGCTCGTCGATCTTGACGAAGGACGACAGGAAAAGGTGCTGGTTGGTCTGTCCGAAGCAGTTTTCGCCGAGGCAGGCTCGAAAAGGTCTTCTCGCTGAAACTCTCACTATGGCCACCTTGCACGGAGTTCGAATGGAATGTCAGCTTCCAACAATGGTGCAGGGCCAAGAATTTTGATTGCTTTCGCGATCGATGTCTCTGGATCAATGAAGCAGAGTTTCTATAACAACAGCAATGGCACAACACGTGTTGATGCAATTTACGATCAGATGGCTCGATTCGCTCGTGACAGCAGGGCCATGGTGGATAACTATCGGCACCGTGGGCTTATGGCGTCCGTTAATTGCTTGGCGTATATGTTTGGTGTTCAGGCCCGAGGCTATGCAGACTTCTTTACCGTTTTGGCTCGAGCTGGCGATACTAAGAGAAAGCTATTCGATGCCCAGCAGGGACAAATTCGCCGGTTTCCGGATCCTTTTGTGGAATTGGCCGATATCGCTAAGGAGAACGGCATCAAAGATCTTGATAAATACCTCGGTTGGCTTCGGGGCGAGATTAAGATGAACGAAGCAAGCAGTTTGGCGGATCGGTTACGAAGGTATCCCGGCCTAGCGCAGAGCTTGGCTGCGCTTTTGCCATCAAGCTTCTCCGAGGTAGAGGAGCGAGTTAAGAGTAGAGCAATGACCGGAGGCGGCGTAGGATTTGCCGCTGGAGTTGCTCTTGGCGTATTAACCGGTGGCTTGGGTCTGTTGGCAATCGGTGCCGCTGCCGGTGCCGGCGCACTGGGCACCAAGATCGGCAAAGACAGCGCGGAGGCGAAAGAACGACAGCAGCTTGAGCGCCCGACAAGGCTTGCCAGGGAGATAGCGAATGCATCAGATAAGGATCTGCAAGCAATTCTAGTACGGGAAGTAGGTGACAAGTGGATAGCGCAACTTGCAGAGAATGACTATACCACGCTCTCGATATCCGAGGTCGCAGATTTATTTGGTGGAAGCAATCGTCTCATCGACGAGATAGAGCCTCTGATTTTCGGTGAGACCCCTCTGGTGTCTACTATGCGGGCACTGGACCGTCGGCTTGAGCACGAGCTCGCCGGAGCCTCTAAGGATGCTGCTGCAGTTCTTATAATTATCTCGGATGGCCAGCCGACGGATGGCAATCCGGCACCCATCGTCAGTCAGCTAAAGAAGAAGGGCGTCGTGGTTGTTTCGTGTTTTGTCAACGAGCGTGACATGGTGGCGTCGCGTACTCTTCCCAGTAGCATCGGCAGTGATTGGGCTGATGGGGCGAAGCTTATGTTCGAAATGGCATCGTCGATACATGATGCGCCGGCGTTCGACAGTTACTTACGGGAGATAAATTGGAGTGCTTCTCAGGGTTCCAAGCTCTTCGTGCAGGCTAATCATTCGGAAACTGTAGGAGAATTCATGCGTTTGGCAATGGCACCGCTAAACGCTGCGACATAGCAGAGCGTTGACGAAGTCGGGTTCGGCTGATTCGCTACAGTCATGACGACGCGGGGACGAGCATGGCACTGGGCCGCCAGGGCGGGCGACAAACGGAGCTGATGGTGGGCTGGGCGGATCTGCCGCGCTCGCCGGGGCACGCCTTTTACGATCGCCTGCAGGCGATCCTGCTCGGGGCCGAGTTCGATCATTTCGCCGAGAGGGAGTGCGCGCCCTACTATGCTGGTCGGCGTGGCCGGCCGTCGCTGCCGCCGGGTCGTTACTTTCGGATGCATCTGATCGGTTACTTTGAGGGAGTCGACAGCGAGCGCGGTCTGGAGTGGCGCTGCTCGGACAGCCTGTCCTTGCGCGAGTTCCTGCGCCTGGGCACCACCGAGCCGGTGCCGGACCATTCGTGGCTGAGTAAGACCCGTTCGCGGCTGCCGTTGGAGGTGCATGCGGCCGTGTTCACTTGGGTGCTACAGCGTCTGGCTGAGCATGGGCTGATCCAGGGCGAGCGGATCGGCATTGATGCCTCGACGATGGAGGCCAACGCGGCGTTGCGGAGGATCGTGCGGCGCGACAGCGGCGAAGGCTATCGTGAGATGCTGCAGTGTCTGGCCAAGGAAAGCGGCATCACAACGCCGACGGCCGAGGACCTGGTCCGGCTCGACCGCAAGCGAAAGGGCAAGCGGCTGTCGAACGCCGAGTGGGCTTCGCCGACCGATCCCGAGGCCCGGATCGCCAAGCTGAAGGACGGGCGCACCCATCTCGCCTACAAGCCCGAGCACGCGGTCGACCTCGATAGCGGGGCGATCGTCGCCGCCGAGGTCCACCCCGCCGACCTGGGCGACACCGCGACCCTGCCGGAGACGTTGCAGACGGCCAAGGCCAACCTGGCCACGGTCGAGGCCGCGCCGACGGCGGAGGACCCGGCCGAGCTGGTGGCGGATAAAGGCTATCACAGTCGCGATGGCTTGAAGGAGCTGGAAGACGGCCCGTGGAAGAGCCGCATTGCCGAGAAGAAACGGCCGGATGTCTCCCGCTGGCATGGTGACGAAGACGCGCGTCGGGCGGTCTACAACAACCGCGCCCGGTTGCGCTCAGGCGTGGCCAAGGAGGCATTTCGGCGCCGGGCCGAGCTGGTCGAACGCAGCTTTGCCCTCGTGCTCGACCGCGGCGGCATGCGCCGGGCCTGGCTGCGCGGCCGCGAGAACCTGAACAAGCGCTACCTGTTGCACGTCGCCGGCTACAATCTCGGCCTGATCATGCGCCTCTTGCTCGGGGCCGGCACCCCGCGGGAGTTCCTGCTCCAGGCATCAGCCTGCTTGCCGCTGCTCGCGACCCGCAATGGCGCTATGGCTGTCGTTCTCATGGTCGTCGGCGGCAACGAGACCGCCATGCTCGCCGTCAGCTTTCACCTCCACCCCAGCCCCTGAGACGAGCATTTGGCAACGGGCTGATATCCGCGCCCTCGCGTAGCTATCCGGGACTCGATATCGCATTTTCCAGCCGAGTCCGAGGTTGTATCGCCTTCGAGGCAATCCGTCGCGTCGTCATCGCGGATGTATGAAATGACGATCGGTGAGCCGAATGGCCAAGCCACTCGACCGCTATCGGCTGCCGCGCTGGAGCGAGTGCACAGACCAACTCGACAGGATTGAGCTCGTACGGCCAAGTAATGCGGCGACGCTGAATAAACACATCCGACTGAGTGCTTCTGTCCGCGAATTGTATCTTACGATGTCGTCCGTTCCCACGGGTCCGGTATCGGTCTTGGCCGACCGTTGTCCGATAGCGCAACGAATGTGAACTCGGCCTCGGTGACCTTGAGCGAGTCGCTTGAATCGCGCGGCCGGCGCCAGGCTGACACCTGCAGGCGCATCGAGGTGCGTCCAACAGCTACGACCTGCGAATAGAGCGTCACCTCGTCCCCGACCTTGACGGGGCTCAGGAAGACTATCTTCTCGACCGCTATCGTCGCACAACGGCCACGGGCACGGCGCGCGGCCACGTTTCCGGCAGCCCAGCCGCCGAAGATGTCGCCGGCCGGATTGGTGTCCGCGGGCATGGCTTACACGGCGAGCTGGGGCAGATTGCGGAACAGGTCGAGCGATTCCGGGTTTGCGAGAGCCTCCGTATTCTTGACCGGTCGACCATGAATGGCGTCGCGCACGGCGAGCTCGGTGATCTTGCCCGAGCGCGTGCGCGGGATGTCGGCAACCGGAACGATCCTGGCCGGGACGTGGCGCGGCGTGCAGCCGGTGCGGATCCGCGTCTTGATCTCGCGCTCGAGCGCCTCGTCGAGCGCCGCCCCCTCACGCAGCCGGACGAACAGGACCACGCGGACATCACCCTGCCAGTCCTGGCCGATGCAGATCGATTCCAGCACCTGGTCGATCTGCTCGACCTGGCGGTAGATCTCCGCCGTGCCGATGCGCACGCCGCCTGGATTGAGCACGGCGTCCGAGCGGCCGTGGATGATGATGCCGCCCGTGGGCGTGAGCTCGGCGAAGTCGCCATGGCACCAGACGCCGGGGAAGCGGGCGAAATAGGCGTCGTGGTAGCGGCTGCCGTCCGGGTCGTTCCAGAACCCCACCGGCATGCATGGGAACGGCTTGGCGCAGACCAGCTCGCCCTTCTCGCCGACCAGCGGCTTGCCCTCGTCGCTCCAGACCTCGACCGCGAGCCCGAGCCCACGCATCTGGATCTCGCCCCGGCGCACCGGCCCCGCCGGATTGCCGAGCACGAAGCAGGAGACGATGTCCGTGCCGCCCGAGATCGAGGCGAGCTGAACGTCCTGTTTGATGTCGGCGTAGACATAGTCGAAGCTCTCGGGCACCAGCGGCGAGCCGGTCGAGAGGATCGCCCGCAGCGCCGACAGGTCGTGGCTGCGCCCGGGCGCCAGTCCCGACTTCTTGCAGGCATCGATATACTTGGCGCTGGTGCCGAAGATCTTGACCCGCTCGCGCTGTGCCAAGTCCCACAGCACCTCCGGGCGGGCGTGGAACGGCGAGCCGTCGAACAGGATTAGCGTCTCCTCGCAGGCGAGGCCGCCGACCAGCCAGTTCCACATCATCCAGCCGCAGGTGGTGTAGTAGAACACCCGATCGCCCGGCCCGGCGTCGCAGTGGAAGCGGTGCTCCTTGATGTGCTGCAGGAGCGTGCCACCGGCACCGTGCACGATCGCCTTGGGCTTGCCGGTCGTGCCTGAGGAGTAGAGCACATAGAGCGGATGATTGAACGGGAGCTGCGCGAAGGCGATCGGCGGGGCATCGGCGCGCTTGTACTCACCGTAGCCGACGGCGGTGGAGCCGATGGCGGCAAGATCGGGTGCGGCCTCGACGAAGGACACCACCACGGTCCGGCGCAGGCCGGGCAGGGCAGCCGCGACACGGGCCACCTTGTCGCGGATGTCGATGCGCTTGCCGGCGTAGCGATAGCCGTCGACCGTCACCAGCACCTTGGGCTCGATCTGACCGAAGCGGTCGAGCACGCCCTCGACACCGAAGTCGGGCGAGGCCGAGGACCAGATCGCCCCTAGCGACGCCGTCGCCAGCATGGCGATGACGGTCTCGGGGATGTTTGGCAGATAGCCAGCGACCCGGTCCCCCACGCCGACGCCGTCGGCCGCCAGCGCCGCGGCGAGGCCGCGGACCTCGACCTGCAGGTCAGCCCATGAGAGCTCGCGCCGGTCGCCGTCCTCGCCGGAGAAGATCACGGCCGGGGTGGCGTCATCGCGGCGCAGCAGGTTCTCGGCGAAGTTCAGCCGCGCGCCGGGAAACCACTCGGCGCCGGGCATCCGGTCGCCGTGGCGCAGCACGGCCTCGGCCGGCACGCTCGCGCGCACGCCGCCCAGGTCCCACACGCGCTGCCAGAACTCCTCGGGGTGCGCGACCGACCAGTCCCGCAGCCGCTCGACGGCATCGGCGCCGGAAAAGCCCCGCTCCTGCGCCAGCAGCATGATCTGGGTCGACGCCACGGCCTCGGGCCGAGGTTGCCACAGGATCTCGCTCATTTCCGTTTTGTCTCCCCAGCGGCGGTCGCGGCCTCGGCCAGCACCCGATCGATCAGCGCGTCGTTGCAGGCCGGATGCTCGGCCTCCGCGCGGATCTGTTCCCAGTCGATTTTAGCGTCGACCCGAGCTGCCAAAACCTCCAGCAGCTGGCGGCCCGAGGCGGTGGCTTCGCGCGCGGCCTGCTTGACCAGCTCCTGGGCGCGGGCCCGCGGCACATGCTCGGCCAGAGCGAAGCTGACCGCTTCGGCGAGCGGCAAGTCGAGGGCAGCGTCAAGGACCGCCCGCGCCCGCGCCGGGTCGACGACCAGCGTCCGGGCAAGCTCACCGGCGTGCGCCAGGGCTGCGCCCGTGGTCTCGATCATGTCGGGCAGGATGGCCCATTCGAGCTGCCAGGCGGCCCCGTCGCGCTCCAGCGCGTGCGGCATCGCTTGGTACATCCCGGCGAGCAAGGTGGCGTTACGGCGGGCGAGCGTGACCAGCGCCTCCGACAGCACGGGATTGGCTTTCTGCGGCATGGTCGAGGAGCCGCCGCCCCGCGCCTCGCGCACCTCGGCGACCTCGCTTTGCGCCAGGAGCAGCAGGTCGAGTCCGAGCTTGCCGAGCGAGCCCGTGACCAGCGCCAGCCACGAGGCCAGCTCGGCCAATGTGTCGCGCTGAGCATGCCAGGGCAGGGCGGGGCAGTCGAGGTCCAGCTCGGCGGCCAGGGCCTCCATGACGGCGACGCCCTGTGCGCCCAGGGCCGACAAATTGCCGGCGGCGCCACCAAACTGGACCACGAGCAGCCGCGACCGCAGCCCGGCAAGGCGCGCGCGGTGGCGCAGAAGGGGCGCCAGCCATGCGGCGGCCTTGAGGCCGAAGGTGGTCGGGACTGCCTGCTGAAAGCGAGTTCGGGCGACGGCTACCGTGGCGCGGTGTGCGTCGGCGAGGCGGGCCAACGCCGCAGTCAGAGCGGCGAGCCGGCCTTCGAGCAGCACCAGCGCCTCGCGCAGCTGCAGGATCAGGGCCGTGTCGACGATATCCTGCGAGGTGGCACCCCAATGGAGGAACCCGGCCGCCTCCCCACCGACCGCGACCCGGAGCTGTGCCACCAGAGCAGGCACCGGCACGCCGGCCTCGGCGGTGCCGCGCGCGAGACCCACGAGGCCGGGCTCGAAGTTGGAGAGCCGTTGTTCGATCGCAGTCGCCACGCCCGGCTCGATCACGCCGAGCCGCCCCTCGGCCACGGCCAGTGCCCGCTCGACGCGGACCATGGCCCGCGCCTGCGCGGCATCGTCGAGAAGTGCGGCGACTTCGGGGTCGCTCAGTAGGGCGGAATACATGACCCGAGCTCAGGCCGCGACGCGGAGGCTCAGCAGCGAGCGCGCCTCCGCCACCGTCGCCGGATGGCGGCCATACTCGGCGCACAGCTCGGCCACGCGGCCGACCAGGGCGGCGTTGGAGGGGGCCAGCCGATCCTTGTCCCACCGCACATTGTCCTCGAGGCCCGTGCGGCAATGGCCGCCCAGCTCGAGCGACCAGCGGTTCAGCGTGAGCTGGTCCCTGCCGATGCCGGCACCGGTCCAGGTGGCATCGGGGGCGAGGCGCTTGAGGGTCGCGACGTAGAACTCGAACACGGCGCGATCGACCGGCATCGCGTTCTTCACGCCCATGACGAACTGCACGTGCAGCGGCCCCTTGATCCTGCCGGCGTTTGCCAGCTCGGCCGCCTTGAAGATCATCGAGAGATCGAATGCCTCGACCTCGGGCTTGACGCTGTGGGTCAGCATCTCGGAGGCGAGCCAGTCGACCAGGTCGGGCGAGTTCTCGTAGACTCTAGTCGGGAAATTACACGAGCCCGTAGCGAGCGACGCCATCTCCGGCTTGAGGTTCAGCATGCCGCCGCGCTCGCGGCCCGCACCGGAGCGGCCCCCGGTCGAGACCTGCAGGATCATGCCCGGGCAGTGCCGGCGCAGGCCTTCCAGCAGGCGCGCGAACCGCTCGGGGTCGGAGGTTGGCGTGCCGTCGTCGTTCCGCACATGCAGGTGTGCCAGCGTGGCACCCGCCTCGAACGAGGCCTGGGTCGATTCGACCTGCTCGGCAATCGTGATTGGCACCGCCGGATTGTTCTCCTTCTTCGGCAGCGAGCCGGTGATGGCGACGGTGATGATGCAGGGTGTCGTCTCGGACATCGACATTGGCCTCTTCGTTCGTCAGGCGGCCGACGCGCTCGGGGCGCCGGCAGTGGAGTGCAGCAGCCGACCCGCCGCCTCGCGCACGCGTCGGGCGACCGCATCGGCGCCGATCTCGCGCACGAGGGCGGTCATCGGCACCTCGAGCGCCAGCGGCTGGTCGCGCGGCAGGCGGCGCAGGATGGCCGCAAGATCGATCTGCCCCTCGCCGGGCGGCAGCCGTTCGGCCCGGCCGGCATGCAGCAGCTCTTCGGTGGTGTAGGTGTCCTGTACCGCCGCGTCGCAGAGATGCGCGAAGGGCAGCCGCGCGGGCGCGATCCGCTCCAGCAGCGCGTGGCTGCTCCGCGAGCGGTCGAAGTGCAGCGTGTCGACGAGAATGCCTGTGTCGGGCCGGCCCGTCGCCTCGACCACGCGCAGCGCCGTCGCCAGGTCCGGCACGACCGTCCACGGAAAGAACTCCAGCACCACGCGCAGGCCGTAGCGCGCGGCGAGATCGGAGATGGCGCCGAGACCGTCGGTGAGCCGGTCGAGATCGGGGTCGTAGGGGGCGGTGATGACGTGGCGCGCCCCGAGCTCGGCCCCCGCCGCCACGAACGGCTCCAGCGCGGCCACGTCGATCTCGGGCGTGATCTTGACGAACTCGATGTCGAGCACGCCAACGCCGGTCTCGGCCATGGCGGCCTTGGTTGCGCGCATGGCGGCCGGGTCGTCCATGAGCGGATAGCCGGGCGTGGTGTCGGTGACCGCGATCAACCGCAGCCCGACCGTGTCGTAGCCCGTGCGGCCTGCAATTCGGATCGCCTCGGCGGGCGGTTGGTCCAGCACCGTCAGGTGGGCGAGCGAGAAGCGTGTCACGCGTGCCCCTCCACGCCCGCCGCATGGCGGCCGGCGATGTAGCCGAAGGTCATGGCCGGGCCGAGATTGATGCCACCGGCGGGATAGTGGCCGCCCATCACGCTCGCCATGTCGGTGCCGGCGGCGTAGAGGCCCGGCACCGGTGCGTCGCGTGCGTCGAGCACACGCGCATAGGCGTCGGTGCGCAGTCCGGCGAAGGTGCCAAAGCTGCCCGGGACCACCTTCACAGCGTAGAACGGCCCCTGCTCGATCGGCGCGACACAGGGGTTGGGCTGGATGCGCGTATCGCCCTGGTAGCGGTTGTAAGCTGTGGAGCCGCGACCGAATGCGGGGTCCTCGCCCTTGCGGGCATGCGCGTTGTACTCGGCCACCGTCCGCTCCAGCCCGTCCGGATCGATGCCGCAGTTGCGGGCCAGCTCGGCGATGGTCCGGCCGGTCTTGAGGTAGCCGGAGCGGATGTGCGCGTGCACCGGTATGGGCGCCGGGCAGGCGATGCCCAGGCCGTAGCGGCGTTGGAAGGCGCGCGTGCACACCAGCCAGGACACGACCTCCTGCCCGGCCGGCACCGCCCGCAGCATCGCCGCGACATAGTCGTAGTAGCCGTTGCCCTCGTTGCAGAAGCGCCGGCCGTCGGCGAGCACGCCGATGATGCCGGGCTTGCCGCGCTCGACGATGTGCGGGAAGCGGCCGGTGCTGCCGTCGGGATAGGGCACCAGCGAGACCGGGCACCAGGCGCCGGGGGCAGCCAGCGTGTCGTCCACACGGCCGCCGGCGCTCTCGCCGAGCCGTACGCCGTCGCCCGTCGCGCAGGGTGCGGCCACCGTCCAGTGCGTTGCCTCGGTCGGAAACACGGCACGCCAGCGGGCGCGATCGTGCGGGAAGCCGCCTGCGGCGAGCACGACGCCGCGGCGTGCGCGAACCTCGATCTCGCCGTCGGGTGTTCCCAGCACGGCACCGCCCACAAGGTTGCCCTCCTGCAGCAGCCTGACCACGCGCGACGAGGCGCGCAGGTCGACACCGAGATCGGCGGCCGAGCGGAGCAGCCGGCCGACGAGTGCGATCCCGTTGCGGAGCTGCATGCCCCGGCCGTAGCGGGCAAGATCGAGAAGATGGCGGCCGAAGCGCCGCGCAACGTGCACGAATGCCTGCGGCGAGCGAGTCACGTTCATGAACGCGGCGAGATCGGGGCCGGCCTGGATGGTCATGCCCATGAACGTCGTCTCATGCATCGGCAGGCTGAGGCGGGACACGAGCTCGCCCAGCTCGCGGGCATCATAGGGTGCGGCGATCACCGAGCGGCCGCCGGTGCCGGCGCCGGGTAGGTTGCCGTAGGTATCGGGGATCCGGTTGCCGCCCTCGAAGGCGAGTGCCGTGTTCCGTTCGAAGAACTCCACCATGCGCGGGACGGCATCGAGGAAGGCCGAGATCCTGGCCTCGTCGAAGTTGTTGCCGAGCGCGCTGCGCAGATAGGTCCTGGGTCCTTCCGGGTCCTCGACGATGCCGGCCTGTTGGGCGAGCGGATTGCGCGGTGCCCACATCCAGCCACCGGACCAGGCGGTGGTGCCGCCGAACACCGGCTCCTTCTCGGCCAGGATCACCTTGAGGCCATGCCAGGCGGCGGTGACGGCCGTCGACAGACCGCCCGCGCCCGACCCGACCACCAGGAGATCGCACTCGATCGGCGGCAAGCTCACCTTCGTTTCCTTGCTCAGACGTCGAAGAACACGGTCTCGTCGTCACCCTGCAGCCGGAACTCGATCCGGTAGACGATCTGGCCCTCGCGCTCCTCGTGACGGGCGAGCAGGGTCTCGCGGCGCTTCTCCTGCTCGATCAGGCACAGCACGGGGTCCTTGGCGTTCGCCTCCGTTTCGTCGGCGAAGTAGATCCGCGTGTTGAGGTGAATGTTGATGCCGCGGGCGAAGATCGCGACGTTGACGTGCGGCGCCATGACCGTGCCGCGCCGGCCTTCGACCAAGCCCGGCTTGACCGTCTCGAACCACCAGACACCGGTCTTGAAGTCGGTGACGGCGCGCCCGAAGCCATGGAAAGCTTCATCGAGAGGCTTGGCCTGCTGGTCGTCGGGATGGTCGTAACGGCCATGCGCGTTGGCCTGCCAGATCTCGACCTGGGCATCGCGGACCAGGGTGTCGGTGCCGTCGAAGATCACGCCCTCCAGGCGGATGCGTTGGCCCTGCGCTCCCGGCTTGGCCAGGATATTCCAGCCCTTGCCCCAGGCAACGTCGATGCCCGCTGCCGAGGGCATCATGCCGATGTGCAGGTAAGGGCCGGCGGTCTGGGATACGGTCTCGCTCAGCATGGGCTCAGTTCCCCTGCAGCTTGTTCTCGAACGGCGTCTGCCGCCGGCCGCGCAGGACGATGTCGAAGCGGTAGGCGATCGTGTCCAAGGGGATCGTCTCGCTGAGATCCAGGGTCGCGACCAGCCGCTCGCGCGCCCCGACGTCCGGGATCGAATGGTAGATCGGGCAGTGGCGCAGCAAGGGGTCACCCTCGAAGTAGAGCTGCGTGATCAGCCGCGTGACGAAGGAATGGCCGAAGATCGAGTAGTGGATGTGCGCCGGGCGCCAGTCGTTCAGCCGGTTGCGCCAGGGGTAGGGGCCGGGCTTGATCGTGCGGAAGCGGTACCAGCCGTCGGCGTCCGACAGCGTGCGGCCGCAGCCAATGAAGTTGGGGTCGGCGGCGGCGACATAGTGGTCGTTGACGTGCCGGTACTTGCCGCCGGCATTGGCCTGCCAGATCTCGATCAGCGTGTTGGGCACCGGCTGGCCGCTCTCGTCGAGCACCCGGCCATGGACGATGATGCGCTCGCCGACTGGCTCCTGCGTGACCTTGCCGTTGAGCAGGAGGTCGTTGTCCAAAGGATGCAGCATGTCGTTGCCGAACACTGGGCCGGTGACCTCGGACAGCGACTGCTGCAGGGCGATCAGCGGCTTGCGCGGCGAGCGCGCGACGCTGGTCTTGTAGTCGGGGAAATAGGCAGGCGGATGGATGTCGCGATTGCGGCTGCGATACTCGCCGAGGCGTTCCATTACAGCTCTCCCTCGATGGCGTAGACTTCCTTGGCGATCCGAATGGCCGTGTTGGCGGCCGGGACGCCGGCATAGACCGCCACCATCAGCAGCGCCTCCTTGACGTCCTCGCGCGTGGCCCCGGTGTTGCGCGTCGCGCGGATGTGCATCGCTAGCTCCTCCTCGTGGCCGAGTGCGGCCATCAGGGCGATCACCAGCATCGAGCGGGTGCGCTTGTCGAGGCCGGGCCGGGCCCAGACCGAGCCCCAGGCCCCCTCGGTGATGAAGCGCTGGAAATCCTCGTCGAACGCTGTTTTGCGGGCTTCGGCGCGATCGACGTGCGATTCGCCGAGAACACTGCGGCGGACCTTGAGGCCGACCTCGTATCGTTCCTCAGACAAGACCGGTCTCCACGAGGAAGCTCGAGATTGCCGCCGCCGTGGCGTCGGGCTGCTCGACACAGGGTAGATGGCCGGCGCCCACGATCGTCACCAGGCGCGAAGTCGGGACAAGGCCGGCAAGCCCGGCGACCACCTCCGGCGGCGTCGAGCCGTCCTGGTCGCCCACCATGCAAAGCGTGGGAACCGCGATGCTGCGGGCGGCGTCGGTCAGATCCGCGTCGCGGATGGCGGCGCAGCAGGCAAGGTAGCCCTCGAGTGGCGTGCGGACCAGCATGTTGCGCCAGCCGGCGAGCTCCTCGGGCCGATCGCGATGGAAGGCGGGTGAGAACCAACGCTCGAGGATGGCATCGGCGATGCTCGCTATGCCGCCGGCACGGATCGCCGCGATGCGATCATTCCACATCTGGCCCGTGCCGATCCTGTGGGCGGTGTCCATCAGGATCAAGCCGCGCACGAGGTCCGGTCGGGCGGCGGTGAGGGCCTGCGCGATCATGCCACCGATCGACAGGCCGCAGACGACGGTACCCTTGACGCGCTGCGCGTCGAGCAGGCGTGCAAGATCCTCGGCCAGGCCTTGAATGGAATAGGGTCCGGTCGTCGCGTCCGTCAGGCCGTGGCCGCGCTTGTCGTAGCGGAGGCAGCAAAAGCGCCGGGCGAAGCCGGGAAGCAGCGAGTCCCAGATCCGCAGGTCGGTGCCGAGCGAGTTCACGAACACTAGGGGCGGAGCGTCGGCGGGTCCGTCCTGCGCGTGATGGACGACGATCTCGCCTAGGCGATCGAAGGCCATGCTGGCCGCCTCCCTTCGCGTTGTCGTTGCTGCCGACGGACGCAATCTGGCCGATCACCTGAGACAGCGGAAATGATAACTTGGCTGACTGCCATAACCGTGTGGTAATTCCGACGTGGCGAGCAAGGGGAGCGCCATGATCGATCCGCGGATGAAAATCCGGCATCTGCAATGCTTCATGGAGGTGGCCCGCCTCGGGCATGTCGGGCGCGCCGCCGATCAGCTCGCGGTGACGCAGCCCGCCGTGTCCAAGACGCTGCGCGAGCTCGAGGAGTTCCTGAACGTCCGGCTGTTCACGCGCGGGCCCAAGGGCCTGGCGCTCACGCCCATGGGCGAGGCGTTCCAGCACTATGCCGCCACCGGCGTCGTGGCGCTTCAGCAGGCGATCGACTGCGTGGCGCAAGGCAAGCTGCAGGGTGACAGCAACATCAAGATTGGTGCCCTGCCGACCGTCGCGGTGCGGCTCATGCCGCAGGCCGTCCAGGCGCTGACCGCGCATCGCCGCGATGCGGCGGTGCACCTGATCACTGGGCCTAATCGGATTTTGCTCGAGTGCCTCAAGAGCCGGGAGCTTGAGGTCGTGGTCGGGCGTTTGGCCGACCCGAACCAGATGGTCGGGCTCGCCTTCGAGCAGCTCTATCTCGAGCGCATGGCCGTGGTTGTGCATCCCGGTCACCCACTGCTCAGCGAGAACCCGCTCGACCTGCGGCGCATCGCGGCGTTCGAGGTGCTGATGCCCAGCCGCGAGGACATCACGCGGCCGATCGCCGACCGGCTGCTGATCGCGAATGGCATCGGCGGCCTGGAGCGACGGATCGAGACCGTGTCGGGCGATTTCAGCCGTGCCTATCTGAAGCAGACCGACGCCGTCTGGATCATCTCCCACGGCGTGGCGGCACTCGATCTTGCCGCAGGGGATCTGGTCGAGCTGGAGGTCGACGTCACCGCCACCCTCGGGCCAGTGGGGATGACGACCCGAGCCGACGATCGACCCTCGCCGATCGTCGCCGAGTTCATGCGGGTGACGCGGGCTGCCGCGAAAGAGCTGCGTGACGGCGCTGCTCAACTGCTCCACCAATCTGTCGGCTATCGTAATTGATCGATTTCTCATTGCCGCTCTCGTACCCAGCTCGCTAGCCTGGGGCCGCGCGTAGGAGCAGGGGGGCGGACATGGTCGGTGACCGGCGTGGCTTTCTTGCCGCGAGCATGTTGGCGGCTCCGGCGCTACTGCGGCCGGGCCGGGCGCGGGCGGCGGAGGTCACCTTGAGGCTCGCGCATTTCCTCCCGCCGGCGGCACCGGCCCACGCGAAGTTCCTGAAGCCCTGGTCCGAGCAAGTCGAGGCGGCATCCGACGGCCGGATCAGCATCCGCATCTACCCCTCGATGCAGCTCGGTGGCGCGCCGCCGCAGCTGTTCGACCAGGTGCGCGACGGCGTGGCCGACATCGTCTGGACCCTGCCGGGCTACACGCCCGGCCGGTTCCCGCGGCTGGAGACCTTCGAGCTGCCGTTCATCGCGGCACCCACGGCGGTGGTGAACGCGCAGGCGGTGCAGGAGTTCGCGGCCACCGAGCTCGGCGGCGAGATGGGCGAGGTCCATCTGATCTGCGCCTGGGCGCACGACCAGGGCGTGATCCACAGCCGCAAGCAGATCACCGACCTCGCCAGCCTGCAGGGCATGAAGCTGCGATTCCCCAACCGGCTCACCGGCGAATCGCTGACGGCACTCGGCGCCAGCCCGATCGGCATGCCGGTGCCGCAGGTGCCGGAATCGCTGGCCTCGGGCGTGATCGACGGGGTCGTGGTGCCGTGGGAGGTGGTACCGGCCTTGAAGATCCATGAGCTGGTCTCGCACCACACGCAGTTCCCCGGCGCGCCCACCTTTTACGTCGCCACCATGATCGTGGCGATGAACAAGGCGCGCTACGAGGGCATGCCGGGCGATCTGCGCGCGATCATCGACGCCCACACCGGCATGGAGACCGCGATCCTCGCCGGCAAGGCGTTCGACGAGGGCTCGGTCCGGGGCAAAGAGGCGGCCGAGAAGCGCGGCAACGAGATCGTCACGCTGAGCGAGGAGGAGACGGCCCGCTGGCGTGAGAGGACCCGGCCCGTGGTCGAGGGCTGGCTCAAGGCGCGGGAGGCCGAGGGCATCGACGGTGCAAAGCTGATGCAGACGGCGGAGAGCCTGATCGCCAAGTACCAGAAGGCCTGAGCCGGTGGGACTGGCGCGGCGGATCAGCGACCGGCTGACCCTGGCCGGCGGGGTCCTCCTGCTGGGCATGGCGGTGCTGGTGACCGCGAGCGTGCTGCGGCGCTGGCTGACCAGCCAGGGCGTGCCGGGCGATTTCGAGCTGCTGCAGACGGGCCTGGCGGTGGCGGTGTTCGCCTTCATGCCCTTGTGCCAGCTGCGCGGCGGCAATCTGTTCGTCGACACCTTCACCGGACGGCTGCCGCTGGCGGTGCGGCTGCGGCTGGACGCCATGTGGGCGCTGACCTATGCCGGGGTCGCGACCCTGATCGCGGTGATGATGACCGTGGGCGCGTTCGAGACCCTGCGTAGCGGCACGCGCAGCATGGTCCTGGGCCTGCCGCAGGGCTGGCCGATCGCGGTCTCGGCAGCACTCGCCGCCTGGCTCGCCTTCGTCGTGCTGCTGGCCGCTCTCGATACCTTCAGGATGGGTGAGCCTTGAGCGATGCGGCGCTCGGGGGACTGTCCTTCCCGATCCTTCTGGGGCTCATGGCGCTGCGGATGCCGATCGGCCTCGCCATGTTCGTGGTGGGTGCGGTCGGCTACGTCCTGCTCGTCGACCTCGGCACGCTGCTCGCCTGGCTCAAGAGCACGCCCTACTACCTGTTCTCCAGCTACACGCTCTCGGTCATCCCGCTCTTCATCCTGATGGGTGCCTTGGCCGGCCAGGCCGGCCTTTCCCGCACCCTGTTCACGGCGGCGGACGCGGTGGTGGGCGCTCGGCGCGGCGGCATCGCCATGGCGGTGATCGGCGCTTGCACCGCCTTCGGCGCGATCTGCGGCTCCTCGGTCGCGACCACGGCGACCATGGCCCGGGCCGCCCTGCCCGAGCTGCGGCGCTACGGCTACGACGAGGGCCTGGCGACCGGCACTTTGGCGGTCGGCGGGACGCTCGGCATCCTGATCCCACCCTCGATCATCCTGATCGTCTACGCGATCTCGACCGAGCAGAACATCAGCAAGCTGTTCATGGCGGCGTTGGTCCCGGGCCTGCTGGCGGCGCTGTTCTACATCGGCGTGATCGCCTGGCTGGTCCGCCGCAACCCGGCAACCGGGCCCGCCGGACCGCGGATGACCGTTGCCGAGCGCCGCGCCGCGCTGGTCCGGGTCTGGCCGGCACTGCTGGTCGCGGTCGTGGTGGTCGGCGGGATCTATGGCGGCATCTTCACGCCGACCGAAGGCGCCTCCGTCGGCGTGGTGGCGATGCTGGTGCTCGGCCTCGCGTTGCGCACGCTCGGCCTTGCCGAGATCGCCGAGAGCCTGCGCCAGACCGCCGAGACCACGGCGATGATCTTCATCGTCCTGCTCGGGGCCGAGATGTTCAACGCGTTCCTCGCGATCTCGGGGTTGCCGGTCGAGGCCTCGGAGCTGATCGTCGAATCAGGGCTGCCGCCCTATGGCGTGCTGGTCGGGCTCTTGCTGCTCTATATCGTGCTCGGCGGCGTAATGGACGAGCTGGCCATGCTGCTCTTGACCCTGCCCGTGTTCTTCCCGGTGATCATGTCGCTCAACTTCGGGCTGAGCTCGGAGGAGACCGCGATCTGGTTCGGCATCCTGGTCCTGGTGATCGTCGGGATCGGCTTGACCGCACCGCCGATCGGCCTCAACGTCTTCGTGGTCAAGGCGATCGCGGGCGCCACCCCGCTCACCAAGATTTATCGCGGCGTGCTGCCCTTCATCGCCAGCGATCTCGCCCGCTTGGCCCTGCTCATCCTGTTCCCGGGCCTGTCCTTGGCCCTGGTTCGCCTCCTGACCTGACCGGCGCCAGAGGGCATGCCCCATGCGCACCCAGGTGGGTATCGTCGGCGCCGGCCCGGCCGGGCTGATCCTGGCCCATCTCCTCCACCTGCGCGGCATCGACTCGGTCGTGCTCGAATCGCGCTCGCGAGCGGAGATCGAGGCGACGATCCGGGCCGGGGTCCTGGAGCAGGGCACGGTCGATCTGATGAAGGCGATCGGTGCCGGGACACGGATGCTCCAGGAGGGTTTCGTCCACCACGGCATCGAGCTGCGCTTCGCGGGGCGCGGCCACCGGATCGATCTCAGTGGGCTCACCGGCGGGCGTGCGATCACCCTCTACCCCCAGCACGAGGTGCTGAGGGATCTCATCGACCTTCGCTTGGCGACGGGGGGACAGATTCTGTTCGAGGCAGGAGCGGTCCGGCTGCTCGACCTCGGTGGCCAGGCGCCGCGAATCGCTTTCACCAGGGCGGGGAGCGGCACCCGGAAGCTCGTTTGCGACTTCGTCGCCGGCTGCGACGGCAGCCATGGCATCTGCCGCGCGGCGATCCCGGCAGGCGCCGTCCGACAGGACTATTTCCGGGTCTATCCGGCAGGGTGGTTCGGCATCCTGGCCGAAGCGCCGCCGTCCAGCGACGAGCTGATCTACGCCCATCACGAGCGCGGCTTCGCCCTGGTGAGCACGCGCTCGCCCACCGTCCAGCGGCTGTACTTCCAATGCGCCCCGGACGAGGCGGTCGACCGCTGGCCCGACGAGCGGATCTGGGAGGAGCTGCAGCGGCGCGTCGGCAGTCAGGGCTCCCACCTGAAGGAGGGGCCGATCTTCCAGAAGGGCGTGATCCCGCTGCGCAGCTTCGTCTGCGAGCCGATGCAGCACGGCCGCCTCTATCTCGCCGGCGACGCCGCGCATTCCGTGCCGCCCACCGGCGCCAAGGGGCTGAACCTGGCCGTGGCAGACGCCCATCTTCTGGCCCGGGCGATCGAGGCCCATTATCGCGGCCGGGGGAGCGATCTGCTCGAGGCCTACACCGCCACCGCGCTGCGGCGCGTATGGCGGGCGCAATGGTTCTCCTGGTACATGACGCAGCTCCTGCACCATTTCCCGGATGCCAGCCCGTTCGACCTGAGGCGGCAGCTGGCCGAGCTGGAGCTGATCGCCGCCTCGCCAGCCGCCGCAACCATGCTCGCCGAGAACTATGTCGGCCTGCCGCTGGACTGAGCCCGCCGACCATAACTTCGCAGTTATGGTGATCCTAGGAAACATCACTTCCACACCCGCCGGCCTGCGACTAGCGTTTGGATCAGGGAAGGCCAAACGTCGGGAGGCAACGCCTGCGATGACTAGTGTCGCTTATCGTGCGCATGGTCGCGCAAGCACGGACGGCAAGGTCCGCGCGCGATGATCGGGCAGCCCAAGAGCCTTCTCGCGGGCCTGATCGGCTACGGCATCCAGGGCTCGCTGACGCCGGCGATGCATGAGCAGGAGGGTGCGGCCCAGGGCCTGCGCTACGTTTACCGCCGAATCGACCTGCAGGTGCTGGGGCTCGGGGCCGAGGCCCTGCCGGAGCTGCTCACCGCCGCGGAGCGCATGGGCTTCAACGGGCTGAACATCACCTTTCCCTGCAAGCAGGCGGTCATTCCTCATCTGCACGAGCTGTCGGAGGACGCTGCGGCCCTCGGCGCGGTCAACACCGTTGTCCTGCGCGACGGTCGCCGCATCGGCCACAATACGGATGCCTCGGGGTTTGCCGAAGGCTTCCGCCGCGGCCTGCCGGACGTCCAGCGCCGGCATGTGGTTCAGGTGGGGGCGGGCGGTGCGGGCTCGGCCGTGGCCCAGGCGGCGATCAAGCTGGGCGTCGAGCGCCTCACCGTCATCGACACCGAGCCTGCACGGGCAGGGGAGGTGGCGGCTGCCGTGGTCGAGCGCTTTGGTTCGGGACGCGCCGAGGCTGGCACCGATCTGCGGGCGGCGCTCGCGACCGCCGACGGCGTCATCAACACCACGCCCGTCGGCATGGCCAAATTTCCGGGCTCGCCCGTACCGGTGGAGCTCTTGCGGCCGGACCTGTGGGTCGCCGAGATCATCTATTTTCCGTTGGAGACGGAGCTCCTTCGCAACGCGCGCGCCATCGGCTGCCGGACGCTCAGCGGGGGTGGCATGGCGGTGTTCCAAGCCGTGGACGCCTTCCGCCTGATCACCGGCAGCGAGCCGGACCCGGAGCGGATGGCGCGGCACTTCGCCGAGATGGTCGGCTGAAGTCGATCGCACAGAATCAGAGGGAGGACTCATGTCACGGATCGTGGAGAGCTACTTCCAGCTCCTGAAGGTCACCATCGTCGTCTGCCTGGCGCTGATGGTGGTGATGGTCTTCGGCAATGTCGTCCTGCGTTATGCGTTCAACCGTGGCATCACGGTTTCCGAAGAGCTCTCGCGCTTCCTCTTCGTTTGGATGACCTTTCTGGGAGCCATCATCGGCTTCCGTGAGCACGGCCACCTCGGGGTCGACATGGTGGTCAGTCGGTTGCCCGTCCTGGGCAAGAAAGCCTGCCTGATCGCCAGTCAGATATTGATGTTGTTTGCGACCTGGCTGTTTCTTCAGGGCAGCTGGGAGCAGACGATAATCAATCTGCACGTCAAGTCGCCGTCGGCCGGTATCTCGATGGGCCTGTTCTACGGCGTCGGGATCATCTTCAGCATCTCGGTCGGCGTGATCTTCCTGCATGACCTCTACCGGGTCGTGACTGGCCAGATCTCCGAGGAGGAGCTGGTGATGGTCAAGGAATCCGAGGAGCAAGAGGAGTTCGAAGAGCTGCAGAAAGAGCTGGCGAGTCAGGATGCGGCCATTGCCGCGGCCCAACCGCCGAAGGCCCGGTAGGTAGGAACAAGCCAATGACCATCGCCGTCTTCCTAAGCTCGCTGCTCGGAGCCATGGCCTGATGTGGCAGCTCGACATGTTCGACTCGCAGATCATCGCCCAAAACATCATCAACGGTGCCGACAGCTTCCCGCTCATGGCGGTGCCGTTCTTCATGCTCGCCGGCGAGATCATGAACACCGGCGGCCTGTCGAAGCGGATCGTCAACCTCGCCCTGGCCCTGATCGGGCATGTGCGCGGCGGGCTGGGCTATGTCGCGATCCTGGCCGCCTGCATCTTGTCGGCGCTGTCCGGCTCGGCGGTAGCCGACGCCGCGGCCCTCTCGGCCCTGCTGGTGCCGATGATGGTCAAGGCGGGCCACAACAAGGCGACCTCCGGCGGGCTGATCGCGGCCTCGGGCATCATCGGCCCCGTGATCCCGCCCAGCATCGGCTTCGTCGTGTTCGGCGTCGCCAGCGGCTTGTCGATCTCCAAACTGTTCCTCGCCGGCATCTTTCCCGGCCTCATGATCGGCGTGGGCCTCGCCGTGGCATGGTGGTGGTCGGCGCGCCAGGAGTCGCTGGTGATGCCGCCGCGAGCCAGCGGGCAGGAGCGGATGCGGGCATTCGTCGACAGCCTGTGGGCGCTGGGCTTGCCGTTCATCATCATCTTCGGGCTCAAGTTCGGCATCTTCACACCGACCGAGGCTGGCGTCGTGGCGGCGGTCTATTCTCTGTTCGTCGCCACGGTGGTGTATCGCGAGCTGAAGCTCACCGAGCTCTATCCGGTGTTCCTCACCGCGGCCAAGGTGACTTCGGTGGTCATGTTCCTGGTCGCGGCCTCGCTGGTCTCGGCTTGGCTGATCACGATCGCCGACCTACCCGGTCAGGTCACCGAGCTCCTCGAGCCGCTGATGGACAGCCCGACACTGCTGATGATCGCGATCATGCTCCTGGTCGTCGTCGTCGGTACCGCCATGGACATGACGCCGACCATCCTGATCCTGACGCCGGTGCTGGTGCCGGTGGTCAAGCAGGCAGGCATCGATCCGATCTACTTCGGCGTCCTGTTCATCATCAACAACTCGATTGGGCTGATCACGCCACCCGTCGGAACTGTGCTCAATGTCGTGGCTGGCGTGTCTCGGATCAGCATGGACGATCTGATCAAGGGCGTGTGGCCGTTCATGCTGGCCGAGCTGATCGTCCTCGCCCTGCTGATCGCTTTCCCGGCACTCGTCCTCGAACCTCTCCGGTGGATGCGCTGAGCAGCCACCAATCGATCTAATCCAAAACCTAACGGAGGCGCATCATGAAGAGACGTGATCTCGGCCTGCTGGCCGTGACCCTGCTCGCCGGCACGATGCTGGCGCCGATCGCCGGCCAGGCGCAGGACATCCAGGAACGGACTATCCGGATGTCGACGGCCAACAACAAGGGCCACCCGCAGGTCATGGGCGCCGAGCGGTTCGCCGAGCTGGTCAGCGAGAAGAGCGGCGGCAAGATCACCGTCAAGATCTTCCCCGGCGGCGTGCTCGGGCCCGATCTGCAGAACTTCTCGGCCATGCAGGGCGGCACGCTCGACATGAATGTCGGCAATGCCAGCCTGCTCGCGGGCAACGTCAAGGAGTTCGCCATCTTCGATTTGCCGTTCCTGTTCCACACCCGCGAGGAGGCCTACGCGGTGATGGACGGCCCGGTCGGCAAGAAGCTGTTCGACATGCTCCCGGAGAAAGGCCTGGTCGGGCTCGCCTATTGGGAGCTGGGCTTCCGCGACATCAACAACTCCGAGCGCCCGATCGAGAAGGCTGAGGACCTCGAGGGCCTGAAGATGCGCGTCATTCCGACGCCGATCTATGTCGACTTCATGAATGCCCTGGGCGCCAATGCCGTGCCGATGCCGTTCACCGAGACCTATACGGCGCTTGAGACCGGCGCGATCGACGGCATGACCAATCCGCTGATCAACGTGAAGGACTCCAAGTTCTACGAGGTCACGGACTACCTCACGATCACCAACCACATGTACAACCCGCAGGCGGTGACGATCAGCAAGGTCACCTGGGACAAGCTCTCGGACACCGAGAAGAAGATCTTCCAGGAGGCTGCGCTCGAGGCCACTGCCTACCAGCGCGAGGCGGCTCACAAGGCGTCGGAGGAGGCGCTCGAGGAGCTCAAGGGCGAGATGGAGGTCAACGAGCTGTCGGCCGAGGAGGTGGCCAGGATGCAGGAAAAGGCCAAGCCCGTGATCGACAAGTATACGGCCGACATCGGGGCGGACCTGGTCGCCGAGGCTCAGGCCGAGATCGCCGCCATCCGCAAGAACTGACGGGCGCCTCGCCCGCTCGCGGCTCGCCGGACCCCTCGATCCGCGACCGGCCTGGCATCGCCCCAGCAAAGGAGGCATCATGCGCACCGCCGCCCGCCTACTCGCGGCAGCTCTGACGGCAGCATGCTGGTCGGCTGCAGCGCAGGACCAGCTCAGCGCGGTCGTGGTCAACGCGGTCGAGCTGACCGGGGACGGCGCGATCGCCGGCAACAACTTCAACGACGGCGCTCGGCTGGCGTTCGAGCAGATCAATGCGGCCGGCGGCATTCTCGGTCGCCAGATCGCGGTCGTATCGCTCGACATCCAGACCAAGCCCGCGCTCGCGAAGGCGGCGCTCGCGGAGGCCGATGAGCGTGGGGCCTATGCGATGATGGGGCCCGTATTCTCCGATATGGTGCTGGCTACCATGGACGAGATCCGCGCTGGAAGGCGCCCGACCCTGGTCGGTGCCGAGGCGGCAGTTCTCACCGAGCAGGGCAACCCCTATCTGTTCCGGACCTCGTTCTCGCAGGCGGCCTCGATGCCGCGACTAGCGCGCTACCTCAAGGACGGGCTACGGGCCGACCGCGTGGCGATGGTCTGGGTGGACAACGCCTTCGGCCGGGGTGGGCACGAGGCGATGACCAAGGCGCTCGCCGCCGAGGGGATCGAGATTGCCGTCGACCTGACCACACAGCCCGAGCAACGCGACTTCGCCGACGTCGTCGCCAAGATCGCCCAGTCGGGTGCGGGGGCGGCATTCATCTACCTCAACGAGCGCGAATCGGCGGACTGCCTGCGGGTGCTGGCTGAAGGGGGATATGGCGGCTGGATCGTCGGCGAGACCACGCTCGCGGGCCAGAGCGTCATCGACCTTGCGGGTTCTGCCGCCAACGGCGTCCGCGCCCATGTCGGGCTGACGCCGGACGCGCTGGTGCCGGGCATGCGCGAGTTCGAGAATGCCTTTCTGGCCGCCTATCGCCGCGGCGCCGACCACAACGCCCTCAAGGGCTATATCGGCGCACATGTCCTCAAAGCCGCCACCGAGAAGGCTGGCTCGTTCGATCCCGAGGCCGTCGCCGGCGCAATGAGGGGCATCAGCCTCACCGCAGCCGAGCATCCTGGCGTCCTTCTCGACGTCAAATACGACGACAAGGGCGACCTCGACCGTGTCAGCTTCATCGTGCGCGTCAACGGCCGGCATCAGGAGATGATCGCCGTCCTGCCCGCGGCCGGCGGGGAATTTTAGGGTGGCACTGCGAGAGTGGGTTCGATGACGAAGACCACCGTACGCCTCGCGGTGGTGGGCGCCGGCCTGATCGGCCGCCAGCACATCCGTCGCGTGCTGAGTGAGCCCGAGGCGGCGCTTGCCGCCATCGTCGACCCAACGGACCAGGCGAGGGAGCTCGCCGGCAGCCATGGCACGCCATGGTTCGCGGATCTGCACGCACTGCTGGCTGCGGATCGGCCCGACGGCGTGATCATTGCCACACCCAATCAGCTCCATGTGGCCAACGGCCTCGCCTGCGTGGAGGCCGGCATTCCGATGCTGATGGAGAAGCCGGTCTCGGACGACGTGGCCAGCGGTTGGGAGCTGGTGGCTGCGACCGAGCAGGCCGACGTGCCCATGCTGGTAGGACATCACCGGCGCCACAGCCCCCTGATCAGCGAGGCCAAGGCGATCGTCGCCTCGGGTGCCATCGGGAGAGTGACCGCGGTCAACGGCCTGTGCTGGTTCCTCAAGCCAAAGCACTATTTCGACGTGGCTTGGCGCCGACAGGCCGGCGCCGGGGTGGTCCTGATCAATCTGATCCACGTTGTCGACGACCTGCGCAACATCTGTGGGGACCTGGAAAGTGTCCAGGCGCTGCAGTCCCATGCCGTGCGCGGCTTTGAAGTCGAGGACACCGCCGCGATCCTGCTGCGCTTCCGCAGCGGCGTGCTTGGGACGATCTCGATCTCCGACACGGTGGCAGCACCCTGGAGCTGGGAGCTGACCTCCGGCGAGGACAAGGCGTTCCCGCGTACCGATCAGTCCTGCTACCTGATCGGCGGAACGGAGGGTGCAGTGTCGGTGCCGCGCCTCGAGGTCTGGCGACATTCGAGCGAGAAGGCGTGGTGGGGACCGATGCAGGCCGAGCGCCGCATCGCCCCGGAGCAGGACCCCCTCGTCCTGCAGCTGCGCCAGTTCTGCCGCGTGGTTCGCCGCGAGGAGCCGCCGCTGCTCGACGGTCGTGAGGCCATGAAGACGCTGGAGGCGACCCTGGCCGTCAAGGAATCGGCGGCCACGGGCAAGGTCATCAATCTCGCTTAGTCCGGAGGCACGATGTACCGACATCTCCTGTTGCCGACCGATGGCTCCGAGCTGTCGGTGCGGGCATTCACTGCTGGTATCGCGCTCGCCAAGACGCTCGGGGCACGGGTAACCGGTCTCGGCGTCGTGCCCGAGCACCAGGTGGCGGAGGGCCTGGGCGAGGTCATGATCGGGCGCGAGCACGCGGTGCGGGCGGCCGAGGAGTTCGTGGCTGCGATAGCGGCCGAGGCCAAGCGGCAGGGTGTGCCGCACGAATGCTTCTACATCCGGTCGGCGAGCGTTGCCGATGGGATCGTCAAGACGGCCACCGAGCGCGGCTGCGATCTGATCTGCATGGGCTCGCAGGGTAGGCGCGGCCTCGCCGGCCTGCTGCTCGGCAGCGACACGGTGGACGTCCTCAACAATTGCACGATACCCCTCCTGGTCTATCGCTGAGCCGCCGACGACCGGCATGGAGGAACGCATGAAGCGAGGCATCGCCACCGTCTGCATGTCGGGCACGCTCGGCGAGAAGCTCGCGGCGGCCGCGGACGCGGGCTATCACGGTGTCGAGATCTTCGAGAACGATCTCACCTACTTCGACGGCCGACCCGAGGATGTGCGCGAGTACGCCGCCTCATTGGGGCTCGAGATCCTGGCGCTGCAGCCGTTCCGTGACTTCGAGGGCCTGCCCGAGCCCCTGCGTGGCCGGGCGTTCGATCGGGCGCGCCGCAAGTTCGAGCTGATGGATCGCTTGGGGACCAAGCTGCTCCTGGTCTGTAGCAGCGTGGCGCCCGAGGCGATCGACGATCTGGGCCGGGTCGCCGCCGATCTAGCCGAGCTCGGTGACCTCGCCGCCGCGCACGGGATCACCGTCGGCTTCGAGGCTCTCTGCTGGGGGCGCCACATCAATGACTACCGCCAGGCCTGGGAAGCGGTGCGACGGGCCGACCATCCGCAGGTCGGGGTGATCCTCGACACCTTCCATGCCTTGGCCCGCAAATGTCCCGTTGATGCGATCGCGGCGATCCCGCCCGAGAAGATCGTGCTGGTGCAGACCGCCGATGCGCCCGGCATCGAGATGGATCTGCTGTTTCTGAGCCGGCACTATCGCTGCTTCCCCGGCCAGGGCGATCTGCCGGTCGTTGCGATGATGCGGGAGATCGCGGCCACGGGCTATGCGGGCCCGATCAGCCACGAGATCTTCAGCGACGAGTTCCGCGCCGGCTCGACCCGGCAGGTGGCAACCGATGGGATGCGCTCGTTCCTGTGGCTGGAGGACCAGCTCGCCGAGCCGGCGACGCGGCCGCCGCAGGTCCGGGGCGTCGAGTTCGTGGAGCTCGTCGACGACCGCGCGCACTCGGGCGCGTTCCGCACCATGCTGCAGGCTCTGGGCTTTCGCCGCACCCATCGGCACCGCTCGAAGGATGTCGAGCTGCATCGCCAGGGCGACATCAATCTGGTTCTCAACCTCGAGGACGAGGGCTTTCCCCATTCCTTCCAGCTCCTGCACGGGCTGTCGGTGGCAGCCCTGGCGTTGCGGGTCGACGATGCCGCGGCGGCCGAGCGCCACGCCACCAGGCTGCTGGCCAAGCCCTTCTCCGGCCTGAGCGGGGAGGGCGAGCTCGCGATCCCGGCGGTCCGCGGGGTGGGTGGTAGCCTGCTCTACTTCGTGGGCGGCAAGACGGAGCATCCATCGTTCGTCGAGGCAGATTTCGTGGCGGATCCCGCGGACAACGGACCCGACCTCGGCCTGATCGCCATCGACCATGTGGCTCAGGTCGTGCCGCAGATCGAGTTCCTGAGCTGGATCCTGTTCTATCGCTCGATTCTCGGCTTGCAGCCCGAGGCCAGGGCGGATCTGAACGATCCGCGCGGCTTGATCGTCAGCCGGGCGCTTGCCAACGGCGATCATACCCTGCGGCTACCGTTGAACGCCTCGCAGGCACAGGCCTCCGCCGCGGGCCGCTTCGTCGAGCGCATGGCCGGTGCTGGCGCTCAACACATCGCATTCTCGTGCCGCGACGTGTTCGCGGTCGCGGACGGGGTGCCGAACGAACTGCAGCTGCCGATCCCGGAGAACTATTACGAGGATCTGGTCGCGCGCTTCGCGCTCGAGGATTCGTTTGTCGAGCGTCTGCGTGCCGAAAGCATCCTCTACGACCGCGCCGGCGGGGGCGAGTTCCTCCATTTCTTCACCCGCACCATCAATGGCCTGTTCTTCGAGGTGCTGGAGCGGCGCGGTGGCTATGACCGCTATGGCGAGGCCAACGCCCCGGCCCGCCTCGCCGCCCAGGCCCTGCTCGAGCGCTCGGCGGGCCAATCGGTGACGGAGCTGCGCGGCTAGGCGCGCGTATCAAGCATCGGGCTCGAGAGCCCGGACACCGGAGTGAGCGAGCCATGAGCCGCCTCGTCTTCTTTCTGAATGGCCCCAACCTCAACCTGCTCGGCAAGCGCCAGCCGCACATCTATGGCCACGAGACGCTCGCCGACGTCGAGGCGGTCTGCCGCAAGCTGGCCGCCGAGCTCGGGCTCGAGCTGCGCTTCCACCAGAGCAACCGCGAGTACGAGATCATCGACTGGATCCACGAGGCACGGGAGATCGCGGGTGGCTTGGCGATCAACCCGGGCGCCTTCACGCACACCTCGGTCGCCATTCTTGATGCGCTCAACGCCTGTGACTTCCCCGTGCTCGAGGTCCACATCTCCAACGTGCACAAGCGTGAGAGCTTCCGGCACCACTCCTACGTCTCGCTGCGCGCCGACGGCGTGATCGCCGGCTTCGGCACCCAAGGCTACGGCCTGGCACTGCGCCGGCTGGCGCACTTGATTGACGAGCAAGCAGCGAAGGGCGAACACGGGTAGGTGTCGGCACCGTGCAATTGTCGGACTGACCCCGAGCGACAACCATTCGACCAGGGAGGATCATCCATGAATCGACGTTCGTTCTCACTCCTTACGGCCGCGGCCGCTATGGCACTGAGCGCGATCACGCCTGCGCATGCGGAGATCGGCGAGCACACCATCAAGTTCGCGACCGCCGGTGCTGCGGGCTCACCGATCGCGCTCGGCATGGACAAGTTCGCCGAGCTCGTCGCGGAGAAAAGCGGTGGCAAGATCACCGTGAAGCGGTTTCCCGGCGGCACCCTCGGTGGCGACGTGCAGGTGCTGTCGTCGCTGCAGGGCGGCACTATCGAGATGACGACGATGAACGCCGGCATTCTCCAGAGCGTTGCCGACGACTTCGTGCTGGTCGACCTGCCGTTCCTGTTCGACAGCCCGCAGGAGGCCGATGCCGTCATGGACGGGCCGGTGGGTGCGGCGCTGGCCGCGAAGCTGCCCGAGAACGGCCTCGTGGGTCTGGCCTATTGGGAGCTCGGCTTCCGCGAGCTCACCAACGGCCGTCACGCGATCACGAACGTAGACGACATCGCAGGCCTGAAGATCCGGGTGATCCAGTCGCCGATCTACATCGACCTGTTCAACGCGCTGGGCGCCAATGCGGTGCCCATGCCCTTCACCGAGCTGTATACCGCGCTGGAGACTGGTGCCATCGACGGCCAGGAGAACCCGGCGCCGAGCATCCTCACCGCCAAGCTCAACGAGGTGCAGGACTACATGACGCTGACCAACCATACCTACAACCCACAGATGGTCATGGTCAGTGCCAAGTTCTGGGGCACGCTGAACGACGAGGAGCGGAAGGTCCTGCAGGACGCGGCGGTCGAGGCCCGGGACTATGAGCGTGCCGTTGCGCGCGAGCAGTCGGCCAAGGCCGTCGAGGAGCTGAAGTCCGAGGGCATGGAGGTCAGCGAGCTGTCGCCCGAGGAGTTCGCCAAGTTCCGCGAGAAGGCGAAGCCGGTGGCCGACAAGTATGCCGCGCAGATCGATCCCGCGCTGTGGCAGCAGCTGACCGACCAGCTCGCCCAGCTGCGCAAGAACTGAGCGGCACGAGAAACCGCAGTCCCATCACCTCACCCGCCGCTGCAGAGCGAGGCGGCGGGGCCTACGACGCGCATGCATCGCAGCAATGCCCTAACCGTTGATGCATCGGCTCATGACGTCGATCGCGACGGCGAGCCAAGCCGGCCGATCGGGTGGGTCTACTGGCGTGTCGCAATACCAGCGGTAGCCCGCAGGAGCGGCATGCCCACGCTCCAGCCATCGGCGGAACGAAGTCAGACTCTGTCAGGTCGACACCAGCTCGGAACACGCGGGGCAGCAGATCAGTCCCCCGGGCTACAGTTCATCGAGACACCCGTTTGCAGGTAGGTGACTGCAAGGAGGTGGAGGATGGACGAGGCAGTTGGGACGGGCATGGGCCCGGCGGAGCGCACCCTCCACGGTGGCGCAGCCGGGCCCATGCCCGGGCACCGGCGCCGGATGTCGTCGCGTCGCAAGCAGGAGGTGGTGCTCCGCCTGCTGCGCGGCGAGGACCTGGAGCTGCTCTCCCGCGACCTGGGTGTGACCGCGGCCGAGCTGAGCGGCTGGCGCGAGGCGTTCCTGGCCGCCGGCGAAGCCTCGTTGAAGAGCCGGCCCGCGGATGCGCGCGATGCTGAGATCGGCCGGCTGAAAGAGAAGGTGGGCGACCTGACGATAGCCAACGAGCTGCTCGAGGCCAAGATCGAACGCCTGGAGACGACCCGCCCTTTGGCATTGAGGAGATCGAGACGGTGAGCCGGCAGGTCTCGCCTGCCATCCATCGGATCTATGGCCTGGAGCGCGTCACCCGGATTTGGGGCGTGTCACGGGCCACCGTCTACCGGCACCGCCGCCCAGCAGCGGTCCCGCGCCGGAGATCAGGGCCGCTCGGCCCGATGGCGGACGAGGCCCTGGTCGCGACGATCCGGCAGCTGCTGGCCGACAGCCCGTTCCACGGCGAGGGCTACCGCAAGCTGTGGGCCAGGCTGCGCTTCGCCGGCATCCGCACCAGTCGGCGCCGCGTCCTGCGGCTGATGCGCGAGCACGGCCTTTTGGCCCACCAGCGTGTTGGCCGGCCACACGGCTCGCGCGCCCACGACGGCACGATCACCACCGAGCGGGTCGATGTCATGTGGGGCACCGACCTGACCTCGGTCATGACCGGCGAGGGCCAGGCGGCCCTGCAGCGAGCTTACGCGAGCTGCGCTCACGGTCACGCTGCAGTCATCGCGGTCGACCATCATCGGCAAAGCCGATGATCCGTGCCCGCAGGGACGGCCGGCAGCAGCCGGCCGAGGGCTCGGCCGAGTGCGTCGGCATGCATGCCAGCCGCAGCGCCGATCGCTTCGAGGCGCTCGAGCCAGTGCGGCAGGCGGTGCGCGAGCGCTTCGGCGGCTTCGCCAAAGGTGCCGCTGCCGGCCTGCAGCTCCGCCACGATCATGGAAGCCAGTATGTCAGCCACGACTTCCAGGCCGAGCTCCGCTTCCTCGGCGTCCAGAGCTCGCCGGCCTTCGTGCGCGAGCCGGAGGGGAATGGCTGCGCCGAGCGGTTTGTCCGCGTGCTGAAGGAGAACCTGCTCTGGGTCCGCCGCTTCGACACCGTCGAGGAGCTGCGTTTGGCGCTGCGCGCGTTCCAGCGGACCTACAACCAGAGCTGGATCATCGAGCGCCATGGCTACCGAACACCAGCCCAGGTTCGAGCCGAGCAGACCGATCCAATGCTCATGACCGCGTAAGCGAACCGCGGTGTCTCAAATCCGTGGACCGGTACAGGGTGGTGGCGATGGGAGCATGGCACGGGCTGTCCCAGCACCGGCCAGAGGCGATCCAGGTGCTGCGCATGACGGCGTCCAGCCTTGCCGCCTTCGCTCTCGCCACGTTCCTCCATCTGCCGCAGGGCTTCAGGGCGGTGATCACGGCGCTGATCGTCACCCAGGCCAATGTCGGCGGCTCGCTCAAGGTAGCCTTCGGCCGCTTCATCGGCTCGATGTGCGGTGCCATCTATGGCGGCGCCGTCGCCTTCGCGATCCCGCACCCTGACGGGATGACGCGCGCGGTGGCCCTCGTGTCGCAAAGGGGCCGCCGCAGACCGTGGCCGAGGCCCTGCTGGCAGCCTGGCAGGCCGTCAGCAGCCAAGTCGCCACCCGCACCCACCGTCTCCTCGGCATCGCGCGAGCATCACCAGGGCCGACGCATGAGATCAGGCGGGCTCAATCTGGCCTGTTGACGGGATAGGCTTCTCCCCTTGCGAGGAGGAGAAAGCCCTGATCGAGGCGCTGATCAGCAAGTTCGCCCAGATCGAGGACCCGCGCTGCGACTGGCGGGTCGAGCACAAGCTGCTCGACATCCTGGTGATTGCGGTCTGCGCCGTGATCGGTGAGGCGGAAAGCTTCGAGGACATCGCCCTCTACGGCCGCTGCAAGCGGGATTGGCTCGCGCAGTTTCTCGACCTGCCGGGCGGCATTCCCTCGCACGACACGTTTCGCCGGGTACTGATGCTGATCGACCCCGAGCGCTTCGAGCGTTGCTTTCTCGACTGGGTCCGCTCGGTGTTCCGGCCCGATCCTGCCGCTCCGCGGCAGATCGCGATCGACGGCAAGACGGTCCGGCGCTCGTTCGACCGCCAGAACGGCCGCTCGCCGCTGCACTTGGTCAGCGCGTTCGCGGTGGAGCATGGGCTGGTGCTGGCACAGCGTGCGACGGAGGCCAAGCGGGGCGAGCTTTCGGTGCTGCCCGAGCTGCTCGACGGCCTGGACCTGCGCGGCTGTCTGGTCAGCCTGGACGCGCTCGCCTGCCGGCCCGACATTGCCGAGCAGATCACCAGCCATGGCGGCGAGTATCTCTTGGCCCTCAAGGGCAATCAGAAGAAGGCGCCGGCAAAGGGGTGCGCTCGCCAGACCCGAGGCCGTGCCCCGGGTGGTGGTTGTAGGAGCGCCTGTCCCCGGTTTGGTCCGAGGCTTGATCAGGCCGCCAAGGCAGGCGGCCCATAGGGCTCAGTATCAGCGAGCCTGGCGAGGCTTTCCAGGCTGAAGTAGCGCCGGCT
>JBGAKU010000024.1:0-33245 GCA_044224255.1 Geminicoccaceae bacterium | reverse complement strand
GGCGGCGGGGGGGTGTGGAGACTCGGCAGCAGCGGTCGTCGGCACCTTTCCCTCCCAGCCCGCCGGCGCCCAATGGCCCGGCGCGTGGCCCGCCCAACGAAGGCGGGCGCACCGGCGGTCGATCCTGGCGACCTCGTCGCATGCTCTTGTGGCTGCTTCCGGGCGTCGGCCAGCGGGGCGGATGTTCGTCGCCGCCACGGGTCAACCGGCACGCCCATCGACACCGGAGAGCATGAATGGACGCTTGTTAATTGTCGAGCCTGGGGCGGCGCGCCAGAACTGTCAAGTGTGTGTCTCGCCCACCCCTTCTACTGAAGCATGTCGACCGAGATTCCCCGGATAGCCCCGGTCTCCGGGCCCGACGGTGCCCCGTGCAGGGGTATCCTTCGATCGGAGGGCTCGTTGGAGGCGCGGGCGAGGCCCGCGTGAACGACGAACGGCCACCCCGTGCGTCTTCCCGGGTCATTCCGGCGGGTTCCTCCAGCCTTCGGCACATGGTTCTCCCCTCGGCTTGGGCGACTTCCATGGTCGGCTCCGGTCAGGCCGCCGCCGCGGGCGGTCCTCGCAGGCGATCGATCCGGCGCAGAATCGCGGCGAACAGGGGGCGCGGCACCGCCACCTCGGCCAGCTGGAACCCGAGGTAGCGGCCGTGGCGCACGATCCGGGCGCCGATCTTCACGAGCCTCTCGCGCAAGGTCGTGAGCGACCATCGCGCCACCTCGGTTGGCAGCACGAGGCTGCGCAGGAAGTTGGCCAGGTTGTAGGCGAGCGCGAACAGCTGCAGGCGCACGGCGTTGTCCCGGATGGCGCGGCAGGACAGCCGGGTCCGGCGCAAGGCGAGCTTGCCCTCCTTGATCCACTGCTCCGCCGTGCCTCGACGTTGTAGAACCTGACCACTCGCTCCGCCGGCCGCTTTAGGTTGGCGACGATGAACCCGACCCGTGGGTAAAGCTCGCCCTGGTGCCACTCGACCTTGGCCACGACCCGCCGCGGCTTGGCCCAATACCGTGATCCGATGGCGTTCAAGTGTGGTCGCGCTATGCTGCCGCTCCGGCACCGAAAGGCACACCAGGATGACCACGGCCCCGCTCACCGTCCGCTTGAATCCCAACGACAATGTCGTCGTCGCGCGCGTCGACATTTTGCCCGGCGCGGAGCTGGCAGGGGAGGGGCTGACGACCAGCCAGCGGATTCCGGCCGGGCACAAGGTGGCGACGCGGCCGATCCCTACCGGCGAGCCGGTGCGCAAGTTCGACCAGATCATCGGCTTCGCGACCCGGGACATCGCGCCGGGCGAGCACATCCACGTCCACAATTGCGGCATGCGCGACTTCGCCCGCGACTATGCCGTGGGCCAGGACGTGCGGCCGACCCTGATGGTGCCGGAAGCCGAGCGGCCCTCCTTCGGCGGGTTCGTGCGCGGCAACGGCAAGGTCGGCACGCGCAACTTCATTGGCATCCTGTCGACCGTGAACTGCTCGGCCTCGGTGTCGAAGTTCATCGCCGAGCGGTTCCCGGCCGAGGTGCTGGCGCAGTATCCGAACGTCGACGGGATCGTCGCCATCACCCACGGCACGGGCTGCGGCATGGCCGATCGCGGCGAGGGCTATGCGACGCTGCAGCGAACGCTGTGGGGCTTTGCGGCCCACCCGAACTTCGCCTCGATCCTGATGATCGGGCTGGGTTGCGAGGTGATGCAGCTCTCCTTCATGAAGGAGGTCTACGGAATCGAATCGGGCCCGGCCTTCCGCACCATGACCATGCAGGGCGAGGGCGGCACGCGGCGCACGATCGAGCACGCCCACGCCATGATCCGCGAGATGCTGCCGCATGCCGATTCCTTCCGCCGGCAGCCGGTCTCGGTCGGCGAGATCAGCCTGGCGCTACAGTGCGGCGGCTCGGACGGCTATTCCGGCATCACCGCCAACCCGGCGCTCGGCCACTGCGCCGATCTGCTGGTGCGCCATGGCGGCACGGCGATCCTGTCCGAGACGCCCGAGATCTACGGCGCCGAGCACCTCCTCACCCGCCGCGCGGTCAGCCAGGAGGTCGCCGACAAGCTGATCGAGCGGATCCACTGGTGGGAGGAGTATTGCGAGCGCAATGGCGGCGAGATGAACAACAACCCCTCGCCGGGCAACAAGGCGGGCGGGCTCACCACCATCCTCGAGAAGTCGCTGGGTGCCGCGGCCAAGGGCGGCACGACCAACCTGACCGGCGTCTACAAATACGCCGAGCCGATCACCCAGAAGGGCTTCGTCTACATGGACAGCCCGGGCTACGACCCGGCCTCGGCCACGGGCCAGGTGGCGTCGGGCGGCAACGTCATCGCCTTCACCACCGGCCGCGGCTCCTGCTTCGGCTTCAAGCCGACGCCGTCGCTCAAGATCGCCACCAACACCGCCATGTACCGCCGCATGGAGGAGGACATGGACATCAACGCCGGCACGATCCTGGACGGCGAGGAGACGGTCGAGCAGGTCGGCCGCCGGATCTTCGACCTGGTCGTCCGGGTGGCCGGCGGCGAGCAGTCCAAGTCCGAGGAGCTGGGCATGGGCGACCACGAGTTCGTGCCCTGGCAGATCGGCGCGGTGATGTAGCGAAGCCTGGGTAACCTTTTCCGGCTTCGGACGGAACCTCGATACAGGCGGCGAGAACGGCCGCCTTCGGTCGATGCCGTCAACGGAGAAGGCTATGTCCAATCCTGTGCTGTCCACTCTCGTCGTTGGCGCCTTCGCCAGCGCCCTCGCTTCCTTGTCCGCGGTTCCGGCGAGTGCCGAGGACTTCACGCCTGCCCAGAAGAAGATCCAGGCCGAGCATGTCGCGGTCGTCAAGGCAGGCAAGGTCGAGCCCTGCTTCGGCACGGCGGTCAAAGGCCAGAACGACTGCTATGCCGGCCCGGGCACGACCTGCGCCGGCACCAGCACGATCGACTGGCAGGGCAATGCCTTCAAGCTCGTGCCGAAGGGCAGCTGCACCGCGATCATGACCCCGAACGGCCCGGGCAGCCTGTCGCCCAAGGCCTGATCCGGGGAACGGGACCGGCCGTCGCGCCGGTCCCGGCAGCAGGAGCTTCTGTCATGCCCAGCGGATCGCTGCCCACATCGAGTGGCGGCATGCCGGCCCGCGCCGGTGTCGGCCTCAAGCCCGAACACTATCGGACCATTTTGGCGACCCGGCCGGATGTAGGTTTCTTCGAGGTTCATGCCGAGAACTACATGGGTGCAGGTGGCCCGCCACACCATTACCTGTCGGCTATTCGCGAGCGCTATCCCCTGTCGTTGCACGGTGTCGGCCTGTCCATCGGCTCGGATCGCCCGCTCGATCACGCGCATCTGCAGCGGTTGAAGGCATTGAGCGAGCGCTATGCGCCTACGCTGTTCTCCGAGCATCTGGCATGGTCCACGCACGATGCCGGCTTTCTGAACGATCTCCTGCCGCTGCCCTATACCGGCGAGACGCTCGGCCGCGTCGTCGAGCATATCGATCAGGTTCAGCAGGCGCTCGGCCGGCGGATGCTGCTGGAGAACCCATCGACCTACCTGGCCTTCGCCGAGAGCAGCTACTCCGAGACCGATTTCCTGACCGAGATCGTCAGGCGGAGCGGATGCGGGCTGCTTCTCGACGTCAACAACGTGCAGGTCGCGTCGACCAATCAGGCCTGGGACCCCAGGGCTTATCTCGACGGCCTCCCGCTCGGCCAGGTGGGCGAGATCCATCTGGCGGGGCACGCGCGAGACGAGGACGAGAACAAGCGGCCATTGCTGATCGACACTCACGACCGCCCGGTCGACCGGGCGGTCTGGGATCTCTACGCGCATGCCATCGGCCGGATCGGCCCGATGGCGACCCTGATCGAGTGGGACAACGATGTCCCCGACTGGCCCACGCTGAACGCTGAAGCGGCACGGGCCGAGGCGATCATGCCCGCACGAAACCAGGCCATTCGCAATGCCGCGTGAGCACGCGGTGGCCACGGAGCCGAGCATGAGCAACCGCAGACTGGCGATTTACTATGCCTGGAGCCGGCCAGGCGAGACCGGCGCGCCCCTGGGTGTCATCGAGAATCGTTTCCCGGCACTCTTCGAGAGCCGCCGGATGCTCTATCCGCGCTTTGCGGAGCTCTCGGACCCCACCCGGTTCGATCAGGGGATCGCGGGCTTCCTCGACCATATCATGAAGAGCAACTTTGCCGCCTTCATCGACCAAGCCAGCGCGCAGACCGGGCAGCCGGTCCGTGAGCTCGAGCGGGTCGCCGACGATGGCGGCATGGTTCCGCTCGATGACGACCTGGTCGACGGCGTCGACACCTTGATCGTCATCAGCTTCGATTCCCTCCGCACCGCGCAGATCGCGGGCGAGGCGGAGCTGCACGCCGTCCGGAGATTCCTGGCGAGGCCCGGCAATCTCCTGATCGTGTCCCCGCACCACGACATCGGCGAGGTCGACGAGCTTCTCGGCCCTGAGCGGAGGCGTCTGCAGGAGGCCGCCTTCCTCCACCACGGTGACAAGACCATTCCACCGCAACAGGGCTTCGGCGGGTTCGGCCGCTCACTGCTCGGCGGTCTCGGGGTGCCGATCGAGAACCGGTTCGGTCTGCGCCCGGCCGCCGCGCCCGACGGATCGCCGGCGCCGATCGAGATCGAGGCCGGGCTGGACCGGTTGGGGCTGCTCGCCGGAGTCGCCAGCTTCAACCTGCATCCGCATCTGCCCCAGCTCGAGCGGCTCGGCGACGCCCTGACCAGGATGGAGGTACTGGCGCGCCAGCCGATCGACCTGTCGGCGCCGCCGCATGCATTCACCCGGGACGGGCGCTCGACCTTCGACGCCCTGCTGCAATCGCGTGCGGGCACCTTTGCCGGCGACCTTGTCGTCGGTGACGCGACTTTGTGGAGCTCCACGGCAGGTGGCGTGGATAGTCTCCGCCGGTTCTGGCGCAACGTGGTCCAGCGGGACCGTCGACCATAGCGGCTGCAACTCCAGGCAGCATCATGCTCAACGGACAAGGATGAACCATGGGCGCGCCGGGATTCGAGGCAGCGTACGGTCTCGCGGCGCGGCAGGCCGGTTTCGCGGCCGCGCTGCTCGATTCCGAGCGCGTGATCCCGCCCGGCCTCGTCGGCCCGGACGGCAGGCCGAGCGTCAGGCGCTTCAACGTCTATCGCAACAATGTCGTGGCCGGTCTGACCGCAACGCTGAAGGATGCGTTCCCGGCCGTCGCCCGCCTCGTCGGCGACGAGTTCTTCGCCGCCATGGCGCGAACCTATGTCGTCATGGAGCCGCCGCGCTCGCCAATCATGCTCGACTATGGCGCCGGCTTTCCGGACTTCATCGGCACATTCGAACCCGCCGGGGGCCTGCCCTATCTACGGGACGTCGCCCGCATCGAGCGGGCTTGGCTCGAAGCCTACCACGCGGCCGACGCGCGGCCGCTCGATCCGGCGCGTTTCGCGCACATCGCCCCGGATGATCTGCCGCGCCTACGGCTCGCGCTCCATCCGTCCCTGCGCATCGTTCGATCCCTGCTCCCGGCGCTAGCGATCTGGCGGATGAGCGTCGCGGGCGGTGTGCCGGCACCCGTCGATCTCGCTTCGGGTGGAGACGATGTGCTGATTCTCCGCGCCACGACCGAGGTCGAGCTGCGTGCGCTGCCGCTCGGTGGTGCCGCATTCGTTCAGGCGCTCGCGGACGGTCGGCCCGTCCTCGCCGCGACCACCGCGGCACTGTCCACGGATGGCCGGTTCGATCTCGCGGGCGCACTGGCGGGGCTGTTGGCGTCGGGTGCTTGCATCGGTGTCGAAATTGTGCCCGAGCCGGTTTCGCCCGGGCTTGCGGGGCTGCGATGACAATAGCCGACATGCGTCCCTTCGTCGGTGGCGCGGCTTCGGCATTGCGCGCTGCTGCAGCCTGGATCGGCCGCCTGGGCGTCGTCGCGGCACCGCCGGTCGCCCGCATCGCCCTGGCGCTTCCGTTCCTTCGTTCGGGCCTGACCCGCTGGGACGGCTATCTGTCGATCTCGGCCGGGACCTATTACCTGTTCGAGGAGCAGTTCAAGCTGCATCTCCTCGGCGAGGTCTATGATTTGCCTACGCCCGATATTCTGGCCCTGATCACCAGCTCGGCGGAGATCGCGCTGCCTGCGCTGCTTCTGCTCGGCCTCGGCACCCGCTTCGCCGCACTCGGGCTGCTGCTCATGACAGGCGTGATCCAGCTGGTCTTCCCCGACGGCTGGACGAATTTCCACCTCTACTGGGCCGCCCTGGCGCTCTGCGTCACGGCACTTGATCCCGGGCCCACGTCGCTTGACCATTGGCTCAGTCGAGCACCAATCACCCGGGCATCGCGGGCTGCACACCATGGCCAGTGAGCGTCGCGACCGACCGAGGCTGGTCGCGCTGCCGTCGAGGCCGCCGGACGGCGACGCCGAGGAGATGCCGCGTCACGAGCTCGACTGGTCGATCCTCATGGCCCGGGCGCAGGATGGCGATGCCGTCGCCTATCGTCGCCTCCTTGAGGAGGTGACACCCTATCTGCGCGCACGAGCGGCACGCTATCATCGCGATCCCCGCGACATCGAGGATACCGTCCAGGACATTCTGCTGACGCTCCACTCCGTCCGCCAGACCTACGATCCCTTGCGCCCGTTCGGGCCATGGCTCGTCGGTATCGCCGATCGCCGGGCGTTCGATCGGCTGCGTCGCCAGGGCCGCCAGCGGGCTCATGAGGTCCCGCTGACCGGCGAGCATGAGGATGTCCCGGCCGCGCGCGATATCGACAGCAGCGCCGATCGGCACCATCTGGAAGGTGCCATCAACGCTCTGTCGCCTGCGCAGCAGCAGGCGATACGGATGCTCAAGCTGCAGGAGATGTCGCTGAGGGAGGCCGCAACGGCCAGCGGGATGTCGATCGCGTCACTGAAGGTGGCGACCCACCGGGCCATCAGAAGCCTGCGTGCTCTGTTGGTGGATCGGGGCGAGAGGTGATGGATACGGCCGACCTGATCCATTCGCTCGCGACCAACGTCGCGCCGGTCCGGCGCCTGCGCCCGCCTCTGGTGCGCGCCGGCCTGTGGCTCCTGCTCGCGGCGGTGATCATGGGGCTGATGACGCTCAGCCACGGCCTGCGGCCGCAGTTCGCGGAGCGCATGCAGGACGCGACCTTCGCCACCGGCATGCTCGCCTCCCTGCTCACCGGTGTGCTCGCCACCGTCGCCGCGTTCATGCTCAGCCTGCCCGATCGGTCGAGGCTCTGGCTGCTTCTGCCGGCTCCGCCGCTCGTCGTATGGCTGGCGAACATCGGCTATCAGTGCTTCGCCGGCTGGGTCAGTCTGCCGCCGGGCGCGGTGACCGTCCAAGCAGCCTCGAGCTGCCTTGCCACCCTGGTCCTGACGAGCCTGCCGCTGTCGCTGGCGATGCTGGTGATGCTGCGCCACGCTGCCCTGGTCCGCCCCGTTCCGGTGATCATGGTCGGCAGCGTGGCCGTGTCCGCGATCACCTCCACCGCCCTCTCCATGTTCCATCCACTTGACGCCACGGTAATGGTGCTGGGCTGGAATCTCGGCACCGCGGCCCTGTTCACTGGACTGGCGGCGTTGTTCGGGCGAAGGTTCCAAGGGCTCGGGCCGTCGCATTGAGCCCGCACCACAACGGACTGTTGCCCTGTCTCCCTCTGAATTCCGGAAGGATCGACAGGTCGTTGCATGCGAGCTCGGCCGAGCCCTGCGGCAACGTGCCCGATGTAGCCGGACCCATCGTGTTCCGGTCCAGGCCAGCCACCCTTCTTGCCGCGGGTGAAGCCCGGACCCTACAGTCGCGACGGCATTCAACGTTCGCACTCTCGGAGCTGGGCATGGTGAACCGCGGGTTCCTGCCGATCGGGGCGGGCACTTGACCACGTCGAAGAAGCCCCCGCGGGTCGGCTTGCTGGTCACCTGCCTGGTCGACGCGATCCGGCCGCGGATCGGGTTCGCGACCATCCGCCTGCTCGAGGAGGCGGGCTGCGTGGTCGAGGTACCCGAGGCGCAGACCTGCTGCGGCCAGCCGGCGCTGAACAGCGGCGACGCCAGCGATGCGGCCGATCTGGCGCGCCGCGTGATCGTTCTGTTCGAGGGCTTCGACTATGTCGTGCTGCCTTCGGGCTCCTGTGCTGGGACCGTGCGCGAGCACTATCCCGAGCTGTTGCACGACGATCCGGTCTGGGGGCCGCGGGCGGCCGCCATGGCGGCGCGTACCTGGGAGATCACGAGCTTCCTCGTCGACGTCCTGGGCTATCGCCCGGAAGGCCGCACGCTGCACGCGACGGCGACCTACCACGACAGCTGCTCCGGCCTGCGCGAGCTTGGCATCCAGGCCCAGCCGCGCCGCCTGCTCGCGGCGGTCGACGGCCTGGAGCTGCGCCCGCTCGAGGGCAACAATGTCTGCTGCGGCTTCGGCGGCACCTTCTGCGTCAAATATCCAGCGATCTCCAACGCCATCGTCGAGGAGAAGGCGGCGGCGATCGAGCGGACCGGCGCCGATCTGCTGCTGGCCGGCGATCTCGGCTGCCTGCTCAACATGGCCGGCAAGCTGCACCGCCGCGGCGCGCGGACCCGCTGCTTCCACACCATCGAGGTCGCAGCCGGCATGGCCGACGGCCCCGCCATCGGCGAGGAGGCGTGATGGCCACGGCGACGCTGGCGAACTTCGAAGACCAGGCCGCGCGTTGGCCGACCGCACTGGGTCGCGATCGACCGCACCACCGGCACGGCCGAAGCGCAAGCGCTGCGCCGCGGCGCTGGCGGCGTTTCCCGGCTTCGCCGCCGCCCGCGAGCGCGGCAAGGCGATCAAGGACCATGTGATCGCCAACCTTGACTTCTATCTCGAGGAGTTCGAGCGCAATGCGGTTGCGTCGGGTGCCAAGGTGTACTGGGCGCGGACCGCCGACGAGGCCTGCCGCATCACCCTGGAGATTTGCCGTGCCGCCGGGGCGCGCCGGGTCACGCGGGTCAAGTCGATGCTGGGTGAGGAGATCGGGCTGCCGCATGCGCTGGCCGATGCCGGCATCGAGCGGGTCGAGACCGATCTCGCCGAGCACATCATCCAGCTCGCCGGCGAGACGCCCTCGCACATCATCTGGCCGGCGATGCACCGCACCCGCGAGCAGGTCGCGGTCCTGTTCAACAAGGCGCACCAGATCCCGCCCGGGGCCGAGGACCCGGCCTCGATGGTGCAGAGCGCCAGGCGCGAGCTGCGCGCGAAGTTCCTTACGGCCGAGGTCGGCATCTCGGGCGCCAACTTCCTGGTCGCTGACACCGGTGCCATCTGCACCGTCACCAACGAGGGCAACGCCGAGCTCTCCACCACCCCGCCCAAGGTGCACATCGTCACCGCCGGTATCGAGAAGCTGGTGCCGAGCACGGCCCACGCCATGGCGCTCTTGCGCCTCCTGGTCCGCTCCGCCACCGGCGGTGAGCTGACCCAGTACACGACCTTCCACTGCGGCCCGAAGCGGTCGGGCGACCTGGACGGCCCAGAGGAGATGTACATCGTCCTGGTCGACAATGGTCGCACCCGGATGCTCGAGGGCGAGCTGCGCCAGATGCTGCGCTGCATCCGCTGTGGCGCCTGCATGAACCACTGCGTGGTCTATCGCGAGATCGGCGGCCACGCCTATGGCGGGGTCTATCCCGGGCCGATGGGCTCGGTGCTGACCCCGGTGCTGGACGGGCTTGCGGCCTCGCGCGACCTGCCGCACGCCTGCACCATGAACGGGCGCTGCCAGGAGGTCTGCCCGGTCGCGATCCCGCTGCCGACGCTGCTGCGCGGCTGGCGCGACCGGAGCTGGCGCGAGGGGCTCGAGCCGAGCGCCACCCGCTACGGTGTAGGCCTGTTCGCCTTCCTCGCCCGCCGGCCGCGGCTCTACCGGCTCGCGACCGCGGTCGGCGTCCGCGCCCTGCGCCTCCTCGGCCGGGGCGGCTGGATCCGCAGCCTGCCGCTGGCGGGAGGCTGGACGGGCTATCGAGATTTTCCTGCTCCGCCGGGCGGCACCTTCATGGCGCAGTACCGGGCGCACAAGAAGGGGCGGGCCGGATGAGCGGGACCCGCGAGACGATCCTTGCGGCGGTCCGCGCGGGGCTGGGCGGCCGGCCCGCCGATCCGGCAGCGATCGCCGCCGAGGCGAGTGCCCTGCTGGTCGCTCCGGATTCGATCCGCCCAGCCCTTGAGGACCCCGATCCGGCGACCGCTTTCACGGCGCGCGCCGCGACCCTATCGGTGGGCACAAGCGTCGAACGCGTGGCGAGCTTCGCGGACCTGCCCGGGGTGGTGCACCACTACCTCGAGCGGCAGGGTCTGCCGGCGCGCATTGCCCTGCAGCCGACGCCGAAGCTGCTGGCACTCGACTGGAGCGGCATCGCGGTCCACGCCGACCCGGCCGCCGACGAGCCGGTCGGCGTCGGCCTCGCCCGCTGGGGCATCGCCGAGTCGGGCTCGCTCGTCTTCCACTCCGGCCCCGACAATCCGGTCCTGCTCGCCTTCCTGCCGCTGCACCACATCGTGGCGGTCCAGGCGGACACGATCCTGCCCCATCTCGAGGACTATGCCGCGCTCGCCGCCCCGGCGCCGCGCAATGCCAACCTGATCACCGGCGCCAGCGGCACTACGGACATCGAGGGCAGCTACGTCAGCGGCGCGCATGGGCCGGGCTACCTGCACATCGTGGTCGTCGACGGCTGAGCCGCCGCCGGTCCCGTCGGCCTCGGGTGGAAGCCGGTGCCCGATCCGCGCCTCACCCTGCTTGGGTCGCCACCGTGCCCCACGCATCCCCGAGCTCGCGCACGAGCCCGGCCATGACCTCGGGGTCGCGCTCGGGCTCGGCCTGGCAGGCGGCATGCTCGGCCAGGATCGCGGCGCGCAGGGCGGCGACACGTGCCGGGGTAGGCTCGCCGGGTAACGGGATGGTCCGCCCCTGCGGGGCCGTTTGGTAGGGTCCCTGGCGGGCAGAAGCACGAGCGCAGGGGATCTCCACGATGCTCACGACGATCGGGATCGACTTGGCCAAGACCGTCTTGCACGCGGTGGCGATGGATGCGGGCGGGAAGGTGGTGCAGCGGCGCAAGCTGGACCGGGCTAAGCTGGTGGAGTGGCTGGCCAACCAGGAGCCGTGCCTAGTCGGCATGGAGGCGTGCGCGGGGGCGCACCATCTGGCGCGTGCCCTGGCGGCACAGGGTCACGATGTGCGGCTGATGCCGGGTCAGTACGTCAAGCCGTTCGTCAAGACGCACAAGAACGACCTGGCCGACGCGGAGGCGATCGCGGAGGCGGTGCAGCGGCCGCAGATGCGGTTTGTGCCGGTCAAGACGCCGGCCCAGCTCGACGTGCAGGCATTGCATCGGGCGCGCGACCGGCTGGTCGGGATGCGCACCGCTTTGGTCAACCAGATCCGCGGCTTTCGGCTCGAGCGCGGCATCGCGGTGGCGCGCGGCCGGCGTACTTTGGAGAAGGCGCTGCCGGCGCTGTTGGAGGACCACGCGGACGAGCTCGGCGCCATGCTGCACGGGCTGATCGAGTGCCTGCGGGCGCAGTGGCGCGCCGTTGATCACCCGATCGCCGCCCTGGACGAGCAGATCCTGGCGCTGGCACAGCGGGATGCGACCAGCCAAAGGCTGATGGCGATCCCCGGGGTCGGGCCGATGCTGGCCACCGCCCTGGTGGCGGCGGTCGGCAGCGCGGCCGCGGGCTTCCGCAATGGCCGCAGCCTCGCCGCCCCTTCGGCGCTGCCGGCGCAGCGCCGATCCCTGCGGGACCGGATCGATGCCTCTGGCATCGATGGCTGGGTCTGATCCCGCGCCAGCACAGCACCGGCGGCAAGACCAAGCTGCTCGGGGTAGCCCGGCACGGCAACCGCTATCTGCGCCGGCTGCTGGTGCACGCGGCACGCTCGCTGAAACGGGTGGCGCTGGGCCGCGACGACCGGCTCGGCCGCTGGCTGCAGGGGCTGGCGGCCAGGGCGCACGCCAACGTCGTCACGGTCGCCCTGGCCGCCAAGCTCGCCCGTTTTGCCTGGGCGATCATGACCCGCAACGGCAGCTATCACGCACTGGCCTGAGCCGGCCGGCCCCGCACCCACGAGTTCTGCTCGGCAAGGGAGGACATGGCCACCACCGTCGAGCGGCGTCGCACGAGCCTGACAAACGAACCGGCCCCCGAGGCCGCCCGAGTTACCAGGCCCGCGGCGCGCTGATCCCATAGCGGCCCGAGGCATACCAGCCTCACCCCAAAAGGCCGGATACATTCACGCCGACGCGACCTGGCCAGACCATCCAAGCCTTGCGGAAACGGGGCGGACCATACATTCGCTCGTGCTCTCCGGCAGCGGATCGTCGCGCAGCCGGCGCAGCTCCTGCAGGCAGCTTTTGATCTCGCGGCCGAGCTGGGCCTGCTGGGCGCGGATGGCGTTGAAGCGGCGGACGTCGAAGGTGGTCAGCGGGTCGGCCTCCTGCCACTCGTAACCGCCATGTGGTGGGCGGATCTTGGGTGCTGCGTCGAACAGGGCGACCTCGATCCGCTCGGCCCGCTCGCTTTTCCAGAAGGCGATGGCGAGGCGGCGGGCGATGCGGGCCTCGATCTCGGTGGTGGCACCGACCTCGTCGGTGAGGTGCGCGATCAGGTCTTCCAGATCGTCCGGCACCTCGTCCTCGAGGACGAGGTGCTCCATGGCGCACAGGCCGTGCTTGAGGGCGTTGCGGGAGGGCCTTGGCCTTGCCTTCGGCGGTGGCGGGACCCTTGGAGCGGGCGCCGTTGCGGCGGGAGGCTTCGATTTGGGCGGGGGAGCGGGCAGCAGGCATGGCGGCGGTCCGATAAAGGTACGGGTCTGCTCACAGCATAACATGTCTCGGAATATGATCCTATTACAATGTGGCTTCCGGCTGGACGAAGAGTAGTCCGAGCCTTACAGCCGGCTATCAGGCCAAGTTGGTGCGTGGTTTACGATGCAAGTGTCGGCGGCCGAGGCCAGGAACCGGCTGAGCGAGTTGCTGGCGGAGGCGGAGCGCGGGGTGGAGGTCACCATCACCCGGCGCGGCGTGCCGGTGGCGCGGCTGGTGCCGGCCGGCCCGGGTTTCGATCATGACCGAGCGCGCCGGGCGGCGGCCGGCTTGCGCGAGGTCAGTCGCGGCGTCAGGCTGGATGGGTTGCGACTGAAGGATCTGGTCAACGAGGACCGCTCGTGAGCTTGGTGCTCGATCATTCGGTGGCGCTGCCCTGGTGCTTCGAGGGCGAGCAAACCCTGACCTTTATGGACCTGCTCGATAGGGTCGCCGAGGAGGGCGTCCCGGGCGGCGAAGACATAGTCGTTGGCAGGCGTTAATGGTACCTGGGCGTTAATGGTACCTGGTACCGAGCACCGCAGTGGCGGCTTGCTTCAACTTTGATTTCAATAGCTGAGATAGTAAGCAAGTGATGGCCAAAACTCGTCCCGTGAGTTCAGTACTACTCCATATTTGACGTTATGCGATCGAGCGCCGGACGTGGTATTACCATATCGATCGGATATGCCTTTGCTAGAAACAGTAATACAATAGGATTTGTTCCAGAATATCGCCCTCTCTATGATTATCTCGTTCGGAGGCTTAAGGGCCAATTCCGCTAGTATGCTTCCTTGCTTGTCTTTAATCGTGATTCTGCCGCCGATGAAAGACAGATCCCAAAGATCTGTCTTGTAGATTAGCTCGTTGTCAATGATCAAAAGAAGTATTTGATTATCCGCGTCTTTTATGGCCAGCGAAAGAAGTAAATGACTATCTTCTATTCGGAATTCGATTAGTTTTTCATTCGCAATGACTAAAGCACAGTAGGAGCCTTCCATATATGGTAGATCATTAGTCGCTATATAATTTCCAAGTCTAACCACACATCTATTGCCAGAATAGTGAATATACTGAGCCTCGCTCACTCCGGTGCGCTTATTGATCGGATCAAGCCGCGCTTGGCGTACTTTCTCCACAGGTAGCAATCCGCGATTCTTTTCTGCGTGATGCTGTCCACACAACAGACACAAATTTTCAACGGAGTGCTCCTTTGCAATAGCGTAGGGCACGATGTGATCATAGTCGTAGATAGGATACCCGCATAGAACACATCCGAAGCCACAGGCCTGACGCACGGCACGTTTGGTAGGCTCGGGTATTGAGGCGCGCTCTTTCATACTTACTAGCATCCGCAGGTGATCGCCGTCGGCCATGACCTGACCATAAGGCCAGTTATGCTTAGGTTGCCACATGACGCCAAGGCGCAGACTCGTCGATTCGGGTGATATCGTTGTAGCCGATACGGCAGAGCACAGTGGTAGGTTGAACGTGAAGTCCAGGCCCGCGCTGAACACATGTACCTGCGCCTCTAATGTTCCGGGACGTTCTAGTAATCCGGCAGGTCAATCGATTTTCCTGTGTTCGATGCCTAAATCAACTTGATGCCCCGCAGAGACGCTTGGATCGCCCACGCGACTTTACATCTCGGCCATTTGGCAGTTGCGGCTCTACTCTTCATCCAGCGGCAGCCAACCCAGTATAGAACTCTGCCACCACCAACGCAACTCCCAGCTTCTCCAGCCTGATCGTCGCCGCGAGGTCGGTGACGAACACCGAGCGCAGCTGTCGTCGGCCTCGCGGATGACCAGCTCGACCTGGACCTTCTTCGGCTCGACATAGAGCAGCCAGCGCAGAGACGGGATCGCCTGGTAGCCGTAGCGCTTGCGGACTAGGTCCTCGCGGCGGGTGCCGGGCGAGAGGATCTCGACGATCACGACCGGATCGTCGACCTCCGTCGCGTCGTCGACGAAGGTGCCGCAGCGCACCAGGACGTCGGGGTAGGTCACCATGCCGGTGGGCGAGGTGACCTTGACGTCGCTCTGATGCACCGAGCAGCCGGGCCGCAGCTGGCGGTCGAGCGCCACCACGAAGCGGCGGGCGAGCAGGTTATGACCCAGCGTGCCGCCGGTCATCGGGCGGACGGTGCCGTCCACCAGCTCGTGGCGCAGGCGCTGCCGGTTCTCCCAGGCCAGGAACTCGGCGGGGCTGGTTGGGATCGCGCGGCTGGTCGTGCTCATGGCGGCATTCTAGGCCGCCGGCCGGCGTTGCGCGAGACGGTGCGCCGGCTCGCCGGGCGGACTGCGCATCGCTATCCGCGTCGAGCGCTCTTGGACGCGACCTGGACGATCGACCTGGAGCGGGCCTATGAGCTGTGGCCGTGAGGACAGCGGCAACGACCTCCCAGGGGAATGACGCGCATGGCCGGCCGCGACCGGCCTGCGTCGCCGCAACCGCCACGCTCCAGCTCGCGCTCACGGGCCGCGCCAGGTGATGCCGCCAAAGCCCGAGGGGTCGCTGGTGAGACCCTCGCCGCCGGACCAGGGCAGTCTCGTGGGCGTGCTGCTCGCCCTGCTCACGGTGCTCACCTGGTCGACCTACAGCATCGCCTCGGCCGCCAGTGCCAGCCAGGGCCTTCGCCCGTGGGACATGACGCTGCTGCGCTTTGCCGGCGGTGCGCTGATCGTTCTCCCCTATCTCCTGCGCCACGGCCGTCTCTACGACCTCGATGGGCTGGGCTGGCGCCGGGGCATCGGCCTCGCCCTCGCTGGCGGCCCGCTGTTCGGCCTTCTGGTCTACTCCGCCTTCGCGCTGGCACCGCTGGCCCATGCCACCGTCTTTCCCCCCGCCTGCGTCATGGTCACCGGCCTCGTGCTCAGCGCCGCCATCCTTGGCGAGTCGCCGGGGCGCTGGCAGGTCGGCGGCTGCCTCCTACTCGGCTTCGGGCTCGTGGCGCTGGCCTATGACGGGCTCGCCGGCGGCGGCAGCCGGACCTGGCTCGGCGACCTCCTGTTCGCGCTCGCCGGCTGCTCCTGGGGCGTGTTCACCTTCCTGCTGCGCTTGTGGCGGGTGCCGCCGCTGCGTGCGGTCGCGGCCGTGACCGTCCCGTCGGCGCTGGCCATGCTGCCGACATGGCTCGTGCTGACGGGCGGCGTCCTGCCGCCGGTGCCGGCCGGAACCCTGCTGGCGCAATGGTTCTTCCAGGGTGCCATGGGTGGCGTGCTGGGCGTCGCGGCCTTCGGCGGCGCGGTTCGGGCGCTCGGCGCAGCCAAGGCCTCGGCCCTGCCATCCTTCACGCCGGCGGTCACGACCCTGCTTGGCATCGTGGCGCTCGGCCATCTGCCGACGCGGCTGGAGGTGCTCGGGATGGTGCTGGCGACGCTGGGCCTGCTGCTGGCGATTCTTGGCCCGGGGCCGCACCATGCCGCGGCGCGACCCGGGAGGCAGGGCTGAGGACGCCGGTCGGCGCTCAGCCGCGCCAGCGCAGCGCGTCGATCAGCAGCGCGAAGGCCGGCGTGTGCTGGCGGCGGCTGGGGTAATAGAGGTGGTAGCCCGCGAAGGGCGGGCACCAGTCCTCGAGCACGCGGACGAGGCGGCCTTGGGCGAGATGGGGTTGCGCCATGCTTTCAGGCACATAGGCCAGGCCCAGTCCGGCCAGGGCGGCATTCAGCTCCTGGGCGGTCGTGTTGTAGGTGAGCTGGCCATCGACACGCACCCTCAGCTCGCGGCCGCCCCGCGCGAGCTCCCAGGCATAGAACCCGCCATGGGGCAGACGTAGCCTGATGCAATTGTGATGGATCAGGTCCTGCGGCTTCTCGGGTTCCGGACGCGTCTCGAAGTACGATGGAGCCCCCACGACCGCCATGCGCATGTCCGGGCCGATGCGCACGGCGACCATATCCTTCGCCACCTGCTCGCCGCTTCGCACGCCGGCGTCGTAGCGTTGAGCAACGATGTCGGTCAGCCCATAGTCGATGATCACCTCGACCTTGATGTCCGGATAGTCCGGCAGGAGCTTGGCAAGCCTGGGCAGCAGGATCGTGTCGGCGGCATTTTCGGTGGCGGTGATCCGAATCGTGCCGGCCGGCTTCTCCCGCAGCTCCTTGATGGCCGCAAGCTCGGCCTCGATCTCCTCCAGTCGCGGTCCCACGGACCGGAGCAGGCGCTCGCCCGCCTCCGTCGGCGCCACGCTGCGCGTGGTGCGGGTGAAGAGCCGTAGCCCGAGCCGGGCTTCCAGACCGCGGACGGTCTGGCTCAACGCCGACTGCGACACGCCGAGCTGCGCCGCCGCCCGGGTGAAGCTGCGTTCCCGCGCGACCGCGAGGAGGGCTTGCAGGTCGTTGAGGTCCGTCCGCGGCATTGAGAAGGCCTGCTTATAGGTCCATGCGGATTCTACAGCCTAATTGCCGGCTGCCCCACCGATTATCTGACCGTGAGGATTCTCGTGAGGTAGATGCGCTGAACTGGCGATGGGAATGCACCGATGGATACGCCGACATCGGACTTCGTGCGCGCAGGTAGCCTTGCCGAGCTGCAAGCCAAGGGGCGGCTCGTGGTGCACGGCCGCCACCCGCCGATCCTGGTCATCCACGATGGCGGGCACGTCTTCGCCCTCGACAACCGCTGCCCGCATATGGGCTTTCCGCTCGACCGTGGCAGCGTCGAGGACGGCATCCTGACCTGTCATTGGCATCACGCCCGCTTCGACCTCGCCAGCGGCTGCACGTTCGATCTGTGGGCGGACGACGTTCCCACCTGTGCGGTCGAGCTGCGCGAGGGCGAGGTCTGGGTGAGGTCCTCGTTCGGCCGTGGGGATCCGTCGCAGCATTGGCGTCGGCGGCTCGACGACGGCCTGGCCCACAATCTCGGGCTCATCGTCGCCAAGGCGGTCCGGGGACAGCTCGCGGCTGGCCGGCCCGCGCGCGATGTCCTGCGGCAAGCCGCGCTGTTTGCGGTGCAGAACCGCGATGGGGGTTGGGGGGTCGGTGCCACGATCCTCACCGCGCTCGGGAACCTTGTGCCCGTCCTGCCCGAGGAGGAGACCTGTCTGGCCCTCTACCATGGCGCCCGACGCGTCGCCGCGGACTGCGACGGCGAGGCGCCGCGCCGGGAGCGCGCCCCGCTCGCGAGCCGGCCCGACCCTGCCACCCTCGAGCGGTGGCTACGGCACTGGACGGCCGTGCGTCACCGTGAGGCTGCCGAGCGCACCCTGCTCACCGCCATCGCCAGCGGGGCCTCGCCGGCCGCGCTCGCGGGCCTGCTGCTCGCGGCGGCGACCGACCGCGCCTTCGCGGACGGCGGACACTCGGTCGACTTCATCAACAAGGCTTGCGAGTGCCTCGACCTGATCGGCTGGGAGCAAGCGTCGGCCGTGCTGCCGAGCGTTGTCGGCCAGATGGTGGCCGCGCGAGGAGCGGAGGAAACGACCGCCTGGCGCCATCCGGTCGATCTTGTCCGACTGTGCGAGGCAAGTGCCGCGGAGCTCCGCGCGCTGTTCGCGGCTGCCCGCCGGCCCCAAGCCTGGTCGGACCACGCGCAGCTTGCCGCAGCCCTCCTTGGTGACGATGCAAGGGCGATCATGGAGGCGCTTGGGGCGGCGGTCGTCGCGGGCGCATCCCCCGCCGATCTCGGCCGTTCCCTCGCGTATGCGGCAGCACTCCGCGTCGCGCGTTTCGGCACCGCCAACGAGCATGCCGACTGGGAAACGGCCCTCCATGCCTTCACCTACGCCAACGCCATGCACCAGGCCCTGAAACGGATCGGGTCAGAGGAGGGCGGGCACGCCGGTGGGATCGACGCGGTGCGGGGCGTGCTGCACGGGGCGATGGCGCTTTATCTCGCCCGCTACCTCAACGTGCCGCCGGCGCGGCTCCCGGGCGAGCCAGGCTGCCGGCTCGACGACCTTCCCGACGCGGTCGAGGACATCCGTGCGGCTCTCTTGGACGCGTTCGATCGCCAACGGCAGGTCGATCAAGCCGGCCGCCTGGTCGCGCGCCATCTCACGCTCGGCCATCCACCGGACGCGCTGATCGCGACGCTCGCGCAGGGGCTGCTCCGTGAGGATGCGGGATTTCACGCCTATCAGATGCTGGAGGCCGGCGTGCGGCAGTTCGGCGAATGGGGCGACACCGCTCAAGGGCGGCACGTTCTGATCGCCATCGCGCGCTACCTTGCGGCCCATTCGCCGACCGAGCGGGCAATGTTTCAGACGGCAGATATCGCGCGGCGGCTGCTGCGCGGCGACGAGCTCCATCACGAGACGTGACCCGTCGCGGTGTCGCGCGCTGCTGAGCTGTTCCCGGCGCGCGCGCCGAGGATCGGCCAAACCTGGAGCGGTTCAATCTACGTCGCGCCCGTGGCGCATAGACCGGCCATGCCGGCGGAACGCCAGGAGCGAGCAGGAGCAGATCATGTTGAATGGAAATGGAAGCTTCGCCGGGAAGGTCGCATTCGTGACCGGGGCGGCGAACGGCATCGGCCGCGCCACGGCGTTGGCGTTCGCGCGCGAGGGTGCCAGCGTGGTGGTCGCCGACCTGTCGGAGCAGGGCAACCGGGAAACGGCCCGCATGATCGAGGCGGCCGGCGGGCGGGCGCTCGCGGTCCGATGCAACGTGTCGCGGGAGGAGGAGGTGAAGGCCGCTGTGGACCAGGTGGTCGAAACGTTCGGGCGCCTGGACTTCGCCTTCAACAATGCCGGCGTCGAGCAGCCGCTGACGGCGGTGGCCGACCTCACGGAGGAGGCGTGGGACCGGATCGTCGACGTCAACCTGTGCGGCGTCTTCCTGTGCATGCGGCACGAGATCCCCTTGATGCTCGAGCAAGGGGGCGGTGCCATCGTGAACACCTCGTCGGGCGCCGGGGTCAAAGGGATCGCAGGTCAGGCCGCGTACTGCGCCGCGAAATTCGGGATCGTCGGCCTCACCAAGGCGGCGGCCCTCGACTATGCGAAGGCGGGCATCCGCGTGAACGCCGTGTGCCCTGGGATCATCGAGACGCCGATGATGGACCGCTTCAGCGGCGGGACGCCCGAGGGGCGGGCGAGGGTGGTCGCGCAGGAGCCGGTCGGCCGGATGGGCAGGCCCGAGGAGATCGCCGCGGCCGTCGTCTGGCTGTGCTCGGACGCGGCCGCCTTCGTCGTCGGGCACGCCATGGTCATCGACGGCGGTCAGACGGCGTAGTGGCGGAGAAGGCGGAATCATGCCCAGGCGAAGGGCCTCTTCCACGGTGCCGCTGACCCGCGCGCTCGTCGGCACGGCTTTCCTGCTCTGCACGAGCGCGGCAGACGCTGCCGGCAAAACACCGGTACCGGGACAATCCGAGCAGGTGGTGAGCTCGATGAGGATCGATATCGACGTCGAGGGGGCGACGATCACGGCCACCCTCGACGACAGCCCCGCAGCCAGGGATTTCGCCTCACTGCTGCCGCTGACTCTCACGCTGGAGGACTACAACTCGACCGAGAAGATCGGCTATCTGCCGCGAAGACTTGCCATCGAAGGCGCGCCCGCCGGAATTGACCCGTCGCCAGGCGACCTGACCTACTACGCTCCGTGGGGTAACCTGGCCATTTTCTACAAGGACTTTGGCTACTCGAGAGGGCTCGTCAGACTTGGCGCGATTCTCTCCGGAGGGGAGGCTCTCGACGTGCCGGGCTCGGTGAAGGTGACGATCAGGCTCGCAAGATAGCGTGGATCGGGTGTCGCAGGCATGGCCCGGCTGATTGCTCGGCACGACGCCGAGTCGGCGGCGGCCCGTCGATCGATGGCCGCGCTCCTTCCGATCATGGCGGTCGTGCTGATCGCCTTCCTCGTCGTCGGCCTCGCCCTGCCGGTGCTGCCGCTGCACGTGCATCGGACGTTGGGGTTCGGCACCTTCGTCGTCGGCCTCGTCGGTGGCAGCCAGTTCGCGGTGTCGCTGCTCACGCGGGTCTGGTCGGGCCACTTCGCCGACAGCCGGGGTGGCAAGCGCACGGTCCTCGTCGGCCTTGCGGGTGCCACGGCGTCCGGCCTGCTCTATCTCCTGTCGCTCGCGCTGACCGCCACGCCGGCGCTTTCGGTCACGGTCCTCCTGCTCGGCCGCGGTCTGCTCGGCGCCGCGGAGAGCTTCATCATCACCGGCGCGTTGAGCTGGGGCCTCGGGCGCGTCGATCCGTTGAGCGCCGGGAGGGTGATCGCGTGGGTCGGCATGGCGATGTTCGCCGCCCTGGCCGTCGGCGCGCCGATCGGGACGGCGCTCTACGGTGCAGGAGGCTTTCCGGCGATCGCCCTGGCGACCGCGCTGCTGCCGCTCGCGACCATGCCGCTCGTCGCATCGCTGCGGGCCGTTTCAGGGCAGCGGCACGCCCGGCCGCCACTCCTAAGCCTGGCTGGTGCGATCTGGCTGCCGGGCCTGGGTGCGGCGCTTGGGAGCGTGGGCTTCGGTGCGATCTTGACGTTCGGCTCGCTACTCTTCGCTGGCCGGGGCTGGAACCCGGTCTGGCTCCCCTTCACTGCCTTCGCGGTGTTCCTGATCCTTGCCCGTGTCCTGTGCGGACACCTGCCCGACAGGCTCGGCGGTGCCAGGGTTGCCCTGGTCAGTGCCTTGCTCGAGGCGGTCGGGCTAGCGATCATCTGGCTTGCCTCCGGCCGGGTCCTCGCCGCTGCCGGCGCCGGGCTCGCAGGCTTCGGCTACTCTCTGGTCTACCCCGGGCTCGGCCTCGAGGCCATCCGCCGCGTCCCGGCGCAGAGTCGTGGTCTCGCCATGGGCGCCTTCACCGCCTGTCTCGACCTGGCGCTGGGTGTCGCCGGGCCCGGGCTCGGGCTGATCGCGAGCGAGGTCGGCCTCGGAGCCGTCTTTCTCGCCAGCATGGTGGTCGTCCTCGGCACCGCGGCCATCTCGTTGCGACTGCTTCGGGTACCGCCCGTCTCATGACATCGCCAGAGCCTGCGCGATCGACCAGCCGCGCGCGTCAGCCGCGATAGCGCAGCGCCTCGATCAGCAGCGCGAAGGCCGGCGTGTGCTGGCGGTGGCTGGGATAGTAGAGGTGATAGCCTGCGAAGGGTGGGCACCAGCCCTCCAGCACGCGGACGAGCCGGCCGGCGGCGAGGTGCGGGCGCACCTGGTCCTCCGGCAGATAGGCGAGGCCGAGGCCGGCCAGGGCCGCGTCGAGGCGCAGCGCGATGGTGTTGAACACGAGCTGGCCCTCCACCCGCACCTTGAGCTCGCGCCCGTCCCGCTCGAACTCCCAGGCATAGACCCCGCCATAGGTCGGCAGGCGGATATTGATGCAGTTGTGGGCCGTCAGCTCCTGGGGCGAGGTGGGCGGCGCATGCCGCGCGAGATAGTGCGGTGCCCCGACCACCGCCATCCGCATGTCCGGCCCGATCCGCACCGCGATCATGTCCCGGGCGACCTGCTCGCCGAGCCGCACGCCAGCGTCGTAGCGCTCGGCCACGATGTCGGTGAGGCCGTAATCGACGGCGATCTCGACCCGGACGTCCGGATAGTGCGGCAGCAGCCGCGATACGGCCGGCCACAGCACGCTCTGCGCCGCGTGCTCGCCGGCGGTGATCCGGATCGTGCCGGCGGGCCGGTCGCGCAGCTCGCTCAACGCCGCCAGCTCGCCGTCGACCTCGTCCAGTCTCGGCCCGATCGACCTGAGCAGGCGTTCCCCCGCCTCGGTCGGGGCAACGCTGCGCGTGGTGCGGCTCAGGAGACGCAGCCCGAGACGTTGCTCGAGGCCGCGCACCGTGTGGCTGAGCGCCGACTGCGACAGGCCGAGCTGTGCAGCCGCCCGCGTGAAGCTGCGCTCGCGGGCGACGGTGAGGAAGGCGACCAGGTCGTTGAGGTTCTGGCGCGGCATTCATGAATCCCGCTCATGAGATCGTGCGGACCTTACGCTCTTATCGCGCCGGGTCGAGCGTTCTAGCTGTCTGCGTGCCGCAAGTTCGCCCCAGCGGGGGCACCTCCACGAGCATGGGTGGGAGACGTCTATGGGAGCGAGGCATCGGAAACTATGCACGGCACTCCTGCTAAGCTCAGCCGGCATCATTGCGTCGGCGACAGCAATCGCTGGCGACAACAGCAACGGCGCGCCGCTGATCATCCAAGAGCAGGGCAGCTTTGCCGCCGGCGGAACGGTGTCACGCACCCCCGGAGCCTACAATAACAATGCCCCCACCACCGAGGGGCAAAGCCTTCACGGCGATCATCTCTACGCCTTCTATCAGGTGCCCGAGAATCCGAAGGCTCTGCCCATCGTTATGCTCCATGGCGCCTATCAGTCTGGCCGGAGCTGGGAGACCACACCGGACGGCCGTGAGGGCTTTCAGAACATCTTTCTGCGGCGGCATTTCCCGGTCTATCTGGTCGATCAGCCGCGCCGTGGACGGGCGGGCAACAGCACCGTTGCTACGACGATCGAGCCGACGCCCTACGATCAGCTCTTCTTCGACCAGTTCCGGCTCGGCAAGTGGCCGGCCTATTTCGACAACGTCCAGTTCGATCGCGAGCCTGAGACGCTGGACCAGTTCTTCCGGTCCGTCACCCCGAACACCGGGCCGTATGATGCAGGCGTGATCTCGGATGCCATGTCCGCGCTGTTCGCAAAGATTGGTCCCGCCGTCCTGTTCACCCATTCGCAAGGCGGCGGGCCTGGCTGGCTGACGGCGATCAAAAACCCCAACGTCAAGGCAATCGTCGCTTTCGAGCCGGGCAGCGGCTTCATCTTTTCCGAAGGCGAACTGCCCCCGGCGATGCCAAGCGCAGCCGGCACCTTGTCGCCCGAGGCTGTGTCGCTCGCGAACTTCGAGAAGCTGACGCGCATCCCGATCGTCATTTACTACGGTGACAATTTTCCGGTTGAGCCAACCACGGAACGTGGACAGGACAATTGGCGGGTGCGGCTCGCCATGGCCCGGCTCTGGGTCGACGCCATCAACAAGCATGGCGGTGACGCACGGCTGGTGCACCTTCCGGACATCGGAATTCGTGGCAACACGCACTTCCTGATGTCCGACCTGAACAACATCCAGATCGCGGATCAGGTCTCGCAGTTCCTTGCTGAGAAGAAACTGGATTGACCCGCCTGCGCAGACGCTCGGCGCTACGCGAGCAGCGCGCTCTCTCTGCAGATCAAGGATTAGAGTCCGAAATGACCAGCGAGATCATCGACAAAGACAGGCGCGAGTTCCTCGGGGCCGCCGCGCTTGCACTCTCAGGTGCAGTGTTAGGAGTTCCGACAATGACCAACAGCACTGCTGTCGCAGCAGACTACAAGCAGAATCCGTTCACACTGGTCTATGACGGCGCGATCACGAAGAACGAGCCGGGCAAGGTCAATATCCACCCGGTCACCTACCAGCTCAATGGCCTGGATATTGTCGCCAACGTCTACACCCCGGCAAACTACGATCCGCAGCAGAAATATCCTGCGATCGTCGTCGCGCACCCAAATGGCGGGGTTAAGGAGCAGGTCGCGGGCTTGTATGCCCAGCACCTGGCCGAACAGGGCTACATCACGATCACCGCGGATGCCGCGTATCAGGGCGGGAGCGGTGGCGAGCCGCGCAGCGTGGACAAACCCGCATACCGCATCGAGGACATCCACGGCATGGCGGATTTCATCACCCGCTATCCGGGCGTCGATGCCGCGCGTCTGGGCCTGCTCGGCATCTGCGGCGGCGGTGGCTACTCGTTGGCGGCGGCGAAAACCGACAAGCGCTTCAAGTCGATTGCGACGCTGAGCATGTTCAACTCCGGGCGGGTTCGCCGCAATGGCTTCGCGGATTCGCAACTGGGCACCATCCAAGCGCGTCTGCAGCAGGTTTCGGCTGCCCGCGCGCAGGAAATGGCCGGGGGAGAAATTCTCTATGCGGGCGATGCCAATCTGACGGATGAGCAGATCGCTGCGCTGCCGTTCGAGATGTATCGGCAGGGGTACGAGTACTACTGGAGGACGCACGCGCACCCCAACTCGACCTTCAAGTACACCATGAGCAGCCTGCTGGATCTGATGCGTTGGGATGCCACCGACCAGATCGAGCTGATCGAGCAGCCGCTGCTGATGCTGGCCGGCAGCAAGGCCGACAGCCTGTACATGACCGAGGACGCATTCGCTAAGGCCACCGGCACGAAGGACAAGGAGCTGTTCAAGATCGACGGCGCAACACATATCGAGACCTATTGGGTTCCCGAGTATGTGGACGCCGCAATGGGCCAGCTGACGCCGTTTTTCGCCCGAACCCTTTAATTTTGGGTCGCGATCAAAACCTGTTCCCAAGGAGGCATGCATTGAGAAAGCTCACCAGAAATCTGTTCGTCGCCGCCAGCCTGCTTGTCTCCGGAGGCATGTCCACCATGGCCCACGCCCAAAGCCAGACCCCCGCCGCGTCCGATACGGCCCCAGCCCAGCAGCAATCGCGGGCGCAGCAACTGATGGGCGCCACCGCCCCGAAGCTCGCCGATCTGACCGACAGCGTCCTTTACGGCGACATCTGGCAGCGCCCCGAGCTTTCGAAGCGGGATCGTAGCCTGGTCACGGTCGCGGCGCTCATCGCACTCAATCGCCCCGACCAGCTTCGCTCGCACCTCGCTCTGGCGCGCCAGAACGGTGTTACCGAGGAAGAGCTCGTCGAGACCATCACCCAGTTGGCCTTCTACGCAGGTTGGCCCAACGCCGTGACAGCGGTCTCGGTAGCCCAGGAAGTCTTCGAACTGAATTGATGTCAGCGCTGAAATCGTTGCTTCGGAGGCGCGAGTTCGGCGAGGGCATGACGTAGCTCGAGGCTCGGTGTGGCACTTCCAACCAGTCGGCATCGATGAAGGGCGTGATGATGACGACCAGGGCTCGCGGCATGCTGCTGCGCTGTCATCTCGAAGCTTGATGCAAGCAACCGCCCAGGAGGCGTTATGATCACGCGCAGACGCATGGTCGCCGCCACTGGCGGCCTCGCCGCGATGGCAGCAGCCGCACCTGCCGCCGCACGGAAGGCGGCAATGACTGCGCCGACAACCCGAAGGAGAGAGACGATGGAGATCCAACGAAGCGGCTCACAACCTTCCAGCAAGGGTCCAGCGGACTATTTCACCGGTTCAGTCCGTGTCGACCCGCTGTTCCAGGCGCCCGATCCCGCACGTGTCAGCGGCGCCAGCGTCACATTCGAACCCGGCGCGCGCACGGCATGGCACACCCATCCACTCGGTCAGACATTGATCATCACCTTCGGTTGCGGTTGGGTGCAGCGTTGGGGTGGCCCAATCGAGGAAGTTCGGCCAAGTGACGTGGTCTGGTTTGCGCCCGGCGAGAAGCACTGGCACGGCGCAACCCCTACGACGGCAATGACGCATATCGCCATCCAGGAGGCACTCGACGGCAAACGGGTCGATTGGCTCGAGCACGTCACCGACGAGCAGTATCGGGTCTGATCGGAGCAGCGCAGCATGCAGAAGCGTCGACTTGGCCGAAGGGGTCCCGAAGTCTCGGCGATCGGCTTCGGTTGCATGGGCCTGAACTTCGGCTACGCCAACGCGGTGAGCGAGGAGGAAGGGATCAAGCTGATCCGGGCCGCCTTCGAGCGCGGCGTCACCTTCTTCGACACCGCCGAGGTCTACGGCCCGTTCACCAACGAGGAGATGGTCGGCAAGGCGCTCGCACCGGTGCGCGACCAGGTCGTGATCGCCACCAAGTTCGGCTTTCGCATCGATCCGGCGACCGGTCGGCAGGCCGGGCTGGACAGCCGCCCGGAGCACATCCGCGAGGTCTGCGACGCGTCACTGAAGCGGTTGGGCATCGAGGCGATCGACCTGCTCTACCAGCACCGGGTCGACCCGGACGTCCCGATCGAGGAGGTGGCGGGTGCCGTCAAGGAGCTGATCGCCGAAGGGAAGGTCGGTCATTTCGGGCTGTCCGAGCCGGGTGCCCAGACCGTCCGCCGCGCGCACGCCGTCCAGCCGGTCACCGCACTCCAGAACGAGTACTCGCTATGGACGCGCGGGCCCGAGAGCAACGGCATCCTCGACGCCTGCGAGGAGCTGGGCATCGGCTTCGTGCCCTACAGCCCGTTGGGCAAGGGCTTCCTGACGGGTGCCATGAGCAAGGACACCAGGCTCGGCGAGGGCGACTTCCGTAATATCCTGCCGCGGTTCACGCCGGAGGCGATGGAGAAGAACCAGGCGCTGGTCGACCTGCTCGAGCGCATCGCCGGGCGGAAGGGTGCGACGCCGGCCCAGATCGCGCTCGCTTGGCTGCTGGCGCAGCGGCCGTGGATCGTGCCGATCCCGGGCACGACCAAGTTGCATCGTCTGGAGGAGAATCTGGGTGCGGCGGAGGTCGGGCTGTCCGCTGGCGACCTGGACGAGATCCGGCGGGTCGCGGCCGAGATCGTGGTCGAAGGCGAGCGCTATCCGGCGCAGCTCCTGGCGACGACCGGCCGCTGACCGGCCATCGAGCCGGCCGGCGGCCCCTTCGGCCGGGGCCGCCGGCACGGGCGCTATTTGACGACGGCGGTGAACGGCCGCGGCCAGAGCACGCTGTCAGCCGCGACGTCGCGTGGGCTCGCGGGTGCGCCGACACGGCGCTCCGCCTCTTCCAGCGCGAGGCGGGCGAAGTCGCCGCGTTCCAGGCCGCTGTCGGCGAGCTGGCGGTCGGTGTAGCGGCTCAGCTCGGCGAGGGCCGCGTGGAACTCGCGGCGCACTGCCCAGCCGCGGTAGGTCTCCTGGAGCATGTCCATGGGTCGGGTCTCCGACTGCGCCGGCCAGGGGCGGGGGCGTTGCCACCGCCAGGGCCGGGGGTTGCGGGGCCCCCTGATCCGATCGGGCCGTCTATGCGACCCGGTCCGCTCTTACTTGGGGACCCGCGGCTGCCACACCATGCGTCATGCTGCAACGCAGCATTGCATTTCTGCCTGCTCCCGGCTGTGCACCGTCGCGGGCATAGACGAGCTGACGGCGAGATTGCGGGTGCGCTGGCCTGGGTAACGGTGCAGGGTGAGCGCAATCAGGAGCGGCTGCGACGGCTGGCGGAAGGGTAGGGCCGGGCATGAACAAGCGCATACTCGGCCGCAGCGATCTCGAGGTCTCGGTCTTGGGGCTCGGCTGCATGGGCATGAGTCACGCTTATGGCGAGCCCCCCGACCGCGCGGCGATGGTGGCCCTGCTGCGGGCGGCCGTGGAGCGCGGCGTCACTCTGTTCGACACGGCCGAGGTCTATGGGCCGTTCACCAACGAGGAGCTGGTGGGCGAGGCCCTCGCACCCGTGCGCGACCGGGTCGTGATCGCCACCAAGTTCGGCTTCGACATCGATCCCGAGGCCGGCCGGCAGCGGGGCGTCGACAGCCGGCCCGAGCATATCCGGCAGGTCGTCGAGGCGTCCCTGAAGCGGCTGCGGACCGATCGGATCGACCTCCTCTACCAGCACCGCGTCGACCCCAAGGTACCGATCGAGGAGGTCGCCGGCACGGTCGGGGAGCTGATCGGCGCTGGCAAGGTCCGGCATTTCGGCCTGTCCGAGTCGGGCGTGGCGACGATCCGCCGGGCGCACGCGATCCAGCCGGTCACCGCGCTGCAGAGCGAGTACTCGCTGTGGTGGCGCCGGCCAGAGGCGGAGATCCTGCCGGTGCTGGAGGAGCTCGGCATCGGCCTGGTGCCCTACAGCCCGCTCGGGCGCGGCTACCTGACCGGCCAGATGGATGACAGCACGGCCTTCGACAGCAGCGATTTCCGGGCGGCGCTGCCCCGCTTCACGCCGGAAGCGCGCCAGGCCAATCGCGGCCTGGTCGCGCTGCTGGGCAAGATCGCGGCGCGCAAGGCGGCGACGCCGGCCCAGATCGCGCTCGCCTGGATCCTGGCGCAGAAGCCTTGGATCGTGCCGATCCCCGGCACGACGAAGCTGGGCCGGCTGGAGGAGAACATCGCCGCGACCGCGGTCGAGCTCTCCGCCGAGGATCTGCGCGAGCTGGACGAGGGGGCGGCGCGGATCGCGATCCAGGGCGAGCGCTACCCCGAGCGGCTCGCCCAGATGACCGAAGGCTGAGACCGGAACCGGCTCGCCGCTTGGTCCGCATCCTGTTGCGACCGTGAGCGTGCCGCTGGCGCCCCTCGTCAGATGGAGGTAGCGGCCCAGCGCCGGCTTTCAGGCGCCGCCCGGTGGCCGGCTGCAGGCTCCTCTATGGCAGAGAGGACCGTCAACCGTTCCGTGGCGAAACCGCGGTCAGCCAGCGGCCCGCGAGAACCTCGCCCAGCGATGGCCGGCGGTAGGCGGGATGAGCGGCGACGAAGGCGGCCACCTGCTCCTCGGCCCCTTCGGCCGCGATGCCGTCGATGTCGGATCGCGTCAGCCGCAGATCGGCCATCAGCTCCTGATCCGAGTAGGCGGACAGCTCCGCCCGGACCCGCCGATAGGCGCGCCACCAGACGAGCTCGAGGTTCAGCCGGCGGCCCAGCTCCGTCGCCTCGAGCGCCTGCCGTGCCAGCTCGGCAATCGACGCGCTCTGCGACGGACGCTGCAGGTGCTGGGTGCGGGCCTCGCTGACGATCTCCGCCAGTGTGGCCCCCTGAGGGCCGAGACGGGCGCCCACGCGGGCGACAAAGGGCAGGTCGTCCGGCGTCATGCCGAGATCGGCCAGCGCGCGCGGCGTGAGCCGGTTCAGCTCGTCGCGGATCGTGGCGGCGCTGCGCCACTCGGCGAGATGGGCGGCGATGCGGTGCAGAAACTCCATGGCACCGTGCTCCTTGAAGGCCGGCACCGGTGGACATCACGTCCACCCGAGGCCGGTGCATGTTGACCGACCTCCCCAATCTGCGAGCCCTCTCTGGGGCCCGGGCAACGATGTGGTCCCAGCCGGCCCCGCCGCTACCGTCATTGTTGCAACGCAGCATTGTCGAAATACCGCGGAACAACACGCCGTATTTTCATACGGTTGTGCCTCAGGAGCGCGATACCGCGCTGCAGCGAGCGTTGCGCCTCGCCGTGCCTCTGGGTCATGGTCCGGCTGTGATCTCCGCCTCGACCAGCGGCTTGGTTTGGGGCGCCAGGCTCATTCCGCAGCGGGTTGCCGAGCCGCGGCGAGCACCGGCTGAGCCAGGGCCGCGCCGACATGCTCGTCAGCGCCGGCGACGGTCACGGTCGGGAAGGCGAACTTGATGCCGTTGGCGTCGAACGCCTTCTTGATCTTGTCGTAGACGACCCGGCGGATGATGAACTGCTCGCCGGGCTTGGCCATGAACTTCATGCGCACCTGGATGGCAAAGTCGCCCATGGCGCCGACACCCTGCGACTTCAAGGGCTGGATGATGTTCTTGGCAAGCTCGGGATCGGCCATGATCTCCTTGCTCACCTGCTTCACCACCTTCTTCACCTTGTCGAGGTCGGTATCATAGGTGACGCCGACGGTGATCTTGTCGATGACCCAATCACGGCTGAGGTTCTGAATGGCGCCCAGCATGCCGAACGGCACCGTGTAGACCGGGCCGCGATGGTGGCGCAGCTTGATCGAGCGCAGCGAGAAACCCTCGACCGTCCCGCGATAGTTGCCGCTGACGATGTACTCGCCGACCCGGAAGGCATCGTCGAGCAGATAGAACATGCCTGAGATGATGTCCTTGACCAGGGTCTGCGAGCCGAAACCGACGGCGACGCCGACCACGCCGGCGCCGGCGATCAGCGGTGCTATCTGCACGCCCAGGGCCGACAGCGCCATGAGAATGGCGGTGACCGCGAGGACGACGAAGAGCACGATGCGCAGGATCGGCAGGAGCGTACGCAACCGGGCGCGGCGACGCGTCTCCTCCGGGGAGATGGCGTGGGAGGCCTCGGACAGCGTCGCCGCGGACTGGGCAAGCTGCCGGTCGATCGCGGTGCGCGCCAGCTTCCAGAGCAGGTCCGCGATCAGGAGGATGAGCAGGGCGTGCAGGAAGCCCTGGGCCAGCCTGGCACCCGGCGACTCCTGGGATGCCAGGACGCCGACGTCGAGACCCCAGCCCCAAACGAGTACGGTGATGGCCAAGGCGTAGAGCAGGAAGCGCAGGCCCCGGTCGAGCAGGATAGCGCTGGCCGGGAGGGCCGCTTCCGCCAGAGGTGTCGTGTCGCTGCCGGAGCGGAACAGGTGCCGAACAGCGTGGTGCAGGGCGCGCACCGTCCCCGGCAGCACGCCGACGACGATGAGCGTCCACATCAGGGGCTTGGCGCCCAACACCCAGAGCAGCCAGACCGCCACCACCAGCACGGTCGCGGCGATCCGTCCTGCACGTTTCGGGTCGGCGACAGGCCGCCAGACAATGCGCAGGGTGATCGCAAGGAGAGCCAGGCCCAGCCCATACGCCATCAGCTGCGCCGTCGGGGCATCCATGCCCAAATGACGCAGAAGCTCGATCGTGATCAGCCCGAACGCGAACCAGGCGACGAAGGCAGCAATCCAGCCGGTCAGGAAGCGCGCCGACCGGTCCGTGGTCGGGATCACACGCAGGTCCGCTCGATCCGGCGAGAACAGGAAACGGCACAGGGACAGGACCAAACGGACGACCGCCGCTGCCGCAAGGTAGCTCACGAACACGCGGCGGAACTGCGGCGGCCAATTGAACAGCATGAACGTGCCGACACTGCCGAGCGCGAAGCACAGGATGCCGGCGATCTCGATCAGAAGACGGTGGCCCATGGCCTTGAAGCGTGCCGGCACGGTCGCGGCCGCAACCTGGGTGTAGCGGGCCTGCACCCCCGCCGTCGCGCGCGTGAACAGCCATTCGAGGCCCAAACCCAGGCCGACAAAGACGGCGAGCAGCAGCGCCATCTCGCCCGGAAACCAGCCGGCTACCTCCTGCCGCATCCGGGCGACGGCGCCGGCCCACTCCCCCGGCACGCCCGGTGCGGCAGCGGCCAGCTCGGCGACATGGTCGTGGGCCGCCACCATCTGCGCCTCGACGTAGCCCGAGATGCTCGTCTCATCTGCTGCGAGCTCCGATTCCGGGGGCGGTGCCGGACTGGACTTGCTTTCACGCTCGATCCAGGACTTCACCACGGGGTCCGACAGGAGCTGGAGCAGGGATTTCACCTGCTCGGGCGTCGGCTCGGCAGGCGCTTGTGCTTTCGCCTCACAACCGAGCAGCAGCGCTCCGACCAGGAGCGCCGAAAGCAGCCAACCGGACCAGCGTGTCATCGTTGAACCTTCGCATCCCGCACGGCCATGTCCCTAGCATGCGGCAACCCCACTGCCGAGACAGCGCCGCGGTCGCTGCGCGGGTTGGTCAACGGCCGCGTGGCCCGACGAGCCCGCGACGCCGCAACAGGACATAGAGCGCACCTTCGCCGCCATGCTGCAGCCGCGCCGGTGCGAAGCTCAGCACAAGCCCGCGGTTGGGCTCGGTCTCGAGCCAGCGTGGCGTCATCTCACGCAGAGTACCACCGTGACGGACACCGCGGCCGGTGATCACCAGGACGCAGCGATTGCCGCGGGCCTGCGCGCCGGCGAGAAACGCGCCGAGCCGGGCGTGCGCCTCGGCTTGGCTCATGCCGTGCAGGTCGAGCCGGGCATCGATCGGATAGCTGCCCCGCCGCAGCTTGAGCCAGGAGCGGCGGTCGAGATCGACCGGGCCCGCCGGGTCGAGGCGGCGGGTGACCGGCAACCGCGCCGGCGGCGGGGTCTGCCTGACGGGCCCGGCGGTCGCCGCGGGGGGTGACGGCGGCGGGGCGGGCAGCGATGGCAGCGGGACGGCCTCGGCCGGGCGGAGGGGTGCCGTGTCCCGGACCGCATGGTGCCAGAGCGCGAGCTCCTCGCCGGTCAGGCCGCGCTGCCGTCGCATCGAGGCGGCCGCTCAGGCTTCGAGATATTCGACGACGAGGACGAGGAGGCGGCGTGGCCCGTGGGCGCCGAGCTCCAGCTTCTGCGCGACATCGGCGGTGCGCGACGGGCCGGTGATGAAGTTCACCGAGCGCGGCACGCCGCCGGGCATCGCACGCACCGATTCCCAGGCTTCCTCGTAGGAGGCCTCGATCCAGTCGGCGGCGAGCACGACCACGCTCGTCTCGGGCAGGTAGGCCAGCAGCGTGGGCCGCTCGGGGGCCGATGCCAGCACCAGCGTGCCGGTCTCGGCGACGCCGGCGATCGCGAGGGTGACGCCGACGGCGTCGGAATCGACCGCCGTGCCGCGCCGGACCCGCAGGAGCGGCTGGCTCGCCCAGTTGCAGCGGTCGAGCATGGGCTCGGGCGCCAGCACCAGCTTCTGCGGCAGATTGTGCCGGCGCAGATAGGTGGTGACCACCGCCGGCACGTCCTCGAGGGTGGCGATCCGCTGCACGTCGGTCGCTACCGCCAGGGCGAGCTGCGCGAACAGCCTCACGCGGCCCTCGCGGTCGAGCTGGCCGCGGGCGGGTACCAGATTGCGGGGATGGGCCTCCATCCGCCGCGCCACCTCCGCAGCCGCCTCCTCCGCCTCC
>JBGAKU010000363.1:0-4430 GCA_044224255.1 Geminicoccaceae bacterium | reverse complement strand
ACGCAGGCGATCGGTGATCTCGCGCGTGCGGCCAGCTTCGAGCTCGCCGCGCAGGAGCGCCTGGATGTCCCCCGTTCTGGCGCCGGCGAGCTCGGCGATGGCGCGAGCGTCATAGCCGTGCCGCCGCAGACGTGGCTCGAGCTCGTCGAGCTGCGGCGACAGGATGGTCTCGATCAGCTGCGGGGTGATCGGCCGCTCGCCGACCCGGAAGCCTTCCTCGAGCGCTCGGGTGAGGTACTGCTCGATCTGCAAGGGTGTGGTCAGCCGATGCGCCAGGAGATCGACCGCGGCGTCGTCGATGATGTCGGCAGGGTCCGTGCCCGTCGCCACGCAAGCCTTCAGCAGCCAGGCGATGTAGGGCCGCTGCTGGCCGGCGATGCCCTCGAAGGTGATGATCGTGGTGCGATAGCCGATCTCCTCCATCGTCGGCCGCTGCAGATCGTTCTTCAGCTTGGGATGACCGCACAGGACGATCGACAGGCTGCCGCCCGCGTCGCCCACCACCTCCATCAGCCGCTTCAGCCCGATCAGCGTGTTGTTGTGAAGGTCGTGGGCCTCGTCGATGAACAAGGCGACCGGACGCCTGGCCTTGCGGATGAGGTCGCGCAGCTCGCGCTCGCGTCGCTCCGAGAAGCTGGGGACCCTGGGCTCGCGATCGACCGTGAGATCGTAGAACAGCGCCGTGATCAGGGTCGGCAGCCGGAGACGGTCCTTCTCGACGGAGAGGCACTTGGAGATCAGCACCTTGCCGTCGCGGGCGAGATCGTCCTGCACACGGCGCAGGAAGGCCGTCTTGCCGGACCCGACGAGCCCGGCCATGGCGATCAGGCGCCGGTGCGCGACGGCCCAGACGAGCGTGCGCGCGACCTGACGGTGATGCTCGGTCTCGAACCAGCCGGCATCGTAGAAGGGCTGCGCCAGCCCGTAATGCGCCATCACCTCGCCGAGCACGGGCTCTCCTCTCCATCATCGTCAACAATGACCGGGCGGACACGCGCCAGCACCGCGCGCCGCTCGAGCGTCTCGCACAAGATCGCGTCGATGGCGGCCCGTTGCTCGGGTGAGAGGCGGCCAAGCGGTGTGCCGAACGCGTCGGCGATGGCCCGCTTGGCCGCGATCGGATTGGCAAAGGCCGGCTCATGGAACGGATCGGGATCCTCGAACGGACGCCGCACCAAGGGTGACAGGCTTTGTCCTGCATCGACCAGGGAGCCGACCGCCTCGCCGCTCAGCGCCGCGCGCGGCAGGCCGATGCGTGCCGCGAGACCGTCGATCCGCTCGGCCTTCTCCTCGCGCCGGCTCTTGCGGTGACGCCGGAAGCGCTCGAGCGCCACGGGTGCGCCGAGTGGGCGATAGGGCCCGTGCCGATCCTCACCGTGCTCGGCGTAGAGGTCATGGTCGAAGAGTCCCCACCACAGGATGACGGTCTCGCCGGCGAGGTCGGGATCGAGCTCGTAGATCACCCCGCTCACCGTGATCCGGGCATCGCTGCCGACCTTGCGGCGCTCCGGCTCGCGGGCAAAGGCGCAAAAGCGCTCCCATGAGCACATCGCGCGCAGGCCGGCATCCGGCAGATGGTGGTGCCAGTCCTCCAACCTCGAGCCCTGTCCACCGCGATGTGGCTGGGCATTATATTGGACGAGATAGCGGCGCAGCCACTGGTTGGCCTCGTCCTCGCTCGCCGGCTTGTGGAAGTGGTAGAGGGTCTCGTGGGCCTCCTTCACCGTGCGGAAAGCACGCTCGACCTTGCCCTTGGCGCGCGCCGTCGGCCGCCGCCCGTCGCTGCCGGCGGGCATGTGGGTCATCACCTCGACGCCGAGCTGGTCCATGACCGAGCGGAAGAGCCGGCTTCGGCCGATCGGCCCGTTGTCGAGGTAGAGCGCCTCGGGGATGCCCTCGAGCCCGAGACCAAGCTCGACCTTAGGCGACATCGCGTTGAACAGGAAACGCAATGCCGCCTCGATATCCTCGCCATAGACGCACCGGTACTCCTGGTAGCAAAGGCCGCTGCGATCATCGACGACGCTGAACAGCATCAGGGTCGGCGCGCCACGACCGGGCTCGACCCAGCTCGGCCTCTCGAGCTGCTTGAGGTCCGAGGGACTGAGATCGAGCTGCCAGAGGGCGTTGCTGTGGCGGGCCTCGAACCGCACCGCCGGCGGCGGCCGGACGACGCGCTCATGGTCGAGGCCCCAGAGCGCCAGGTAGCGGTCGACCGTGGCGCGCTTGAGCTCGCCGGCGGCCGCCTGCACCAACCCATCAGGGGTCTCGACGCCGTACCGCTCGAGCAGCTCGATGGCGCGCCGGGTGGAAAGGCGGCGTCCCTTGCCGTTCTCGCTGCGCACCTTGAGCGCCGCCACCAGCTCGCAATAACGCTCGAGGGTCTGGGTCGCGATCGTGCGGGGCCGGCCGCGGTCGGCACGATGGGCCGCCCGTGGCCGCAACAGTCCCTGCAACAGGCGGTAGAGCGTCGGCCGGCTGATGCCGTAGAGCTCGGCCGCGTTCCGCACCAGCCGGGCGCGTTCCGGATCCCGTGGTGGCAGCCGGTCCAGCCGGCGCCGGAGATCGACGAGCACCTCGGCGGCGACGCGCTTAGCCATGGGCAGGGACCATCGGCAAACAGGCCGGAACGGAGCCCTTGGCCCGCCGTCGGCGGCGGCACATGCGATCACAACCGACTGGGCCGCGCATCACGGCTGCTGGCTTGCCGGGAGGATCCGGGTGCCGCCATCTCGAGCACCGGCCGACCGACTGGCCCGGTCCACCCGGCACGCCTGAGCGTATCGAGCAGCGTCGAGCGCGCCACCTTGAAGGATCGGCAGACCGATGCCTTGCTGGTACCACCCTCGAGTGCCTGGATGATCTGCTCGACCTTCTCCGGATCGATCGTCGGCGGCCGGCCACCCTTGCGCCCTCGTCGGCGTGCCGCCGCCAGTCCGGCAACGACGCGCTCCTTGATCAGCGCCCGCTCATATTGTGCCAGCGAGCCGAACAGGTTGAACAGGAACTCGCCGTGCGGGGTGGTGGTGTCGATCGCCTCGGTCAGCGAGCGGAAGGCTACCTCGCGGGTCTTCAGCTGCTCGACGATCTGGATCAGGTGCGAGAGCGAGCGGCCGAGCCGATCCAACTTCCAGACCACCAGGACGTCGCCACGGCGCAGATCGGCAAGGCACGCCTTGAGGCCGGGGCGGTCGTCGCGAGCGCCGGACGCACGGTCCTCATGCAGATGCCGCTCGTCGACCCCGGCGGCCAGCAGCGCATCGCGCTGCAGGTCGACCGACTGCCGTTCGTCGGTCGTCGAGATGCGCATGTAGCCGACCAGCATGGACGACAAACGCCTTTTTGCATGTTGTCGTACCATGACCCAATCCGACACTGTTTGTCGCGCGAAATCGGCGGCCTTTTGCTGGTTCGTGGTGCGGATTCCGACGAGACCGGCCGGGCATTCCAGGCTCTTCGTCATTCTCGGTGCACCGCATGGTGGGCGGCCGAGGCGGTACACATATGGGGGGTGATCATTCCTATTCAGAAACCTGGCCTTGAGCACCCTCCCTCTGGTCACCCTGCCGGCCGGACTGTTCGCTGACGCTGTGACGGTCAGCGACGGCCAGGTCGTTGTCACCACCCGTCCTGTCGGGACGCCGACAGCCTGCCCGTCGTGCGGCCGTTCATCGGCCAGGACCCATAGCAGCTATGAACGCCGGCTGGCCGATCTGCCCTGGCAGGGCCATCAGGTCGAGCTGCGCCTCCGCGTGCGTCGACTTCGCTGCGTCAACGAGGCCTGCCCGCGGCGGATCTTTGCCGAACGACTGCCGCAGATCGCTGCCACGCGGGCGCGGCACACCGACCGGCTGCGCGAGATCCGGCAGGCGATCGTCCTGGCGCTCGGCGGCAATCCGGGGGCGCGCCTGGCCCGGCGCTTGGCGCTGCCGGTCGGCGCCAGCACGCTGCTGCGGGTGGCGCGAGCGACGGCGCCGCCGGCCCACGCACCGCCCCGGGTGGTCGGGATCGACGATTGGGCATGGCGGCGTGGCACCCGCTACGGCACCATCGTCTGCGACCTCGAGCGCAACCGCGTCATCGACCTGCTGCCCGATCGCGAGGCCGGCACCGTCGCCGACTGGCTGCGTCGGCACCCCGGGATCGAGGTGGTCGCGCGTGATCGCGCCGGCGCCTATGCCGATGGCATCCGGCGCGGCACGCCCACGGCGATCCAGGTCGCGGACCGGTGGCACCTGCTGCGCAATCTCGGCGATGCCCTGCAGGCAGCCGTCGAGCGGTACCGCAAGGCGGTGCGCCAAGCTGCCCTGCAGGTCGCCAGCTTCATTCATGGTGCCCTGGTCGCAGCCGCGGCCGATCGGCCAGCCAGTGCCGAGGAACGACGACGCGCTGTGCGGCGCCAGCAGCGCGAGGAAACCTACGCGGCCCTG
>JBGAKU010000362.1:0-4454 GCA_044224255.1 Geminicoccaceae bacterium | reverse complement strand
AGCCCGAGCGCCGGCGCACGTGCTGATCACCGGTGCTAGCAGCGGCATCGGCGCGGCGCTCGCCCGTGCCTATGCCGGACCCGGGATCAGGCTCGCCCTGTTCGGCCGTGACGAGAGCCGCGTCCGCGAGGTGGCCGAGGCCTGCCGTGCCAAGGGGGCGCTGGTCGCCGCCATCCTGGTCGACGTCACCGATCCCGAGGCCATGGCCGACGCGGTGACCCTGGTCGACGACGCGCATCCGGTCGATCTGGTCGTCGCGAACGCCGGCATCAGCGGCACCGGCGGCAGCGTCGCGCCTCTGTTCGCGATCAACGTCATGGGCGTGGTGCACACGGTGGAGCCGCTGCTGCCGCGCATGATCGAGCGCGGCCGTGGCCAGATCGCGCTGATGAGCTCGCTCGCCTCGTTCATCGTCAATCCCGGCACCGCCGCCTACTGCGCCAGCAAGGCCGCGGTGCGCGCCTGGGGCGAGGGCCTGCGCGAGCGGCTGACGGCGCACGGCATCGTGGTCAGCGTGATCTGCCCGGGTTTCGTCGACACGCCGCTCACCCGTCGCAACCGCTTCCCGATGCCGATGCTGATGCAGGCCGACACCGCAGCAGGGCTGATCAAGCGGCGGTTGGCACGCGGCGCGGCACGGATCGCCTTTCCCTGGCCGCTCTATTGGGTGGCCCGCCTCACCGGCCTGCTGCCGGCGCCGCTGCAGCGGCTGACGACGGGCCGCTGGCCGGCCAAGGAATGAGCCGGATCAGCCGTCCTGCTTGAGCTTGCGCCAGCGGGCGACGTTGCGGTTGTGCTCCGCCAGGGTCGTGGCGAAGGCATGCCCACCGCTGCCGTCGGCGACGAAGTAGAGGTAGTCGACCGGCGCCGGGTCCAGCGCCGCCGCGAGCGCGGCGCGCCCCGGGTTGGCGATCGGTCCCGGCGGCAGGCCGGAAACGCGGTAGGTGTTGTAGGGGTTGTCGACGGCGAGATCGGCGCGCAGCAGCTCGCGGTCGAGCGGCCACTGGCCCGCCGTCAGCGCATAGATCACCGTCGGATCGGTCTGCAGCAGCATCCCGCGGCGCAGGCGGTTGTGGAACACCGCGGAGACGAGGCGGTACTCGTCCGGCTTGGCGGTCTCCTTCTCGATGATCGAGGCCAGGGTCAGGGCCTCCGCGGGGTCGCGCAGGGGCAGGCCCGGCGGTCGCGCCTGCCACAGCCGGTCGAGTTCGGCCTGCATCGCCGCCTGCATCCGGCCGACCAGCGCGCCACGGGTCTCGTCCCGCGGCACGAGATAGGTCTCGGGCAGCAGGCTGCCTTCCGGCGGCTCGGGCGGCAGCTCGCCCGCGAGCACGTCGGCAGCCGCGAGCAGCCCGTAGACCTCCGTCACGGTGAGGCCTTCCGGAATCGCCACCGGATGCAGCACGACCTTGCCACTCTCCAAAAGGGCAATGATCGCTTCCGGCGACATGCCGGGCTCGATCGCGTATTCGCCGGCCTTCAGGCCACGGTCCTTGCCCAGCGCGCGCGCCAGCGCCACGAACGCCAAGGGATGGTCGATGGCCCCGGCACGGGCCAGCCGGTCGGCGATCGCGCCGACCCCGCTGCCGCGTGGCAGTTCGACGATCACGGGCTGCAGCAGGGGTCCCGGCGCACGCAGATAGCCTTGCGCCAAGTACCAGCCGATCCCGGCGATCGCCACGACCATGAGACGGAGGGTCGTGGCGCCGAGCAGAAGCCCGCGGCGCCACCCGGTCATTGCCGCGTCAAGCCGACGGCGGTGCCGTCAGGATCAGGCTGGCGTTGGTGCCACCGAAGCCGAACGAGTTCGACAGCACCGCCTTGACCTCACGCTCGCGGGCGCGCTGCGGCACGAGATCGATGTCGCCGCAGCCGTCGGACGGCTCCTCGAGGTTCAAGGTCGGCGGCACGATCTGGTCGCGAAGCGCGAGGATGCAGAAGATCGCCTCGACCGCACCGGCGGCACCGAGCAGATGCCCGATCGCCGACTTGGTCGACGACATGGAGAGCTTGGCCACGGCGTTGCCGAACAGGCGCTTGACCGCACCCAGCTCGATCTCGTCACCGAGCGGCGTGCTGGTGCCGTGGGCGTTGATGTAGTCGATGTCACCGGGGCTCAGGCCGGCCCGCTTGAGCGCCGCCTGCATCGAGCGGAAGCCACCGTCGCCCTGTGGGCTCGGGGCAGTGATGTGATAGGCGTCGCCCGAGAGGCCGTAGCCCTTGACCTCGGCGTAGATCTTCGCCCCGCGCCGCTTGGCGTGCTCGTACTCCTCGAGGATCACCGCACCGGCACCCTCGGCCATGACGAAGCCGTCGCGGTCCTTGTCCCAGGGACGTGAGGCCTTCTCAGGCGTCTCGTTGAAGCCGGTGGAGAGTGCTCTCGCCGCGGCGAAGCCGGCCATGCCGATCCGCCCCAGCGCCGCCTCGCAGCCGCCGGCGACCATGACGTCGGCATCGTCGAGGGCGATCAGCCTGGCCGCGTCGCCGATCGCGTGCGCGCCGGTCGAGCAGGCGGTCACCACCGCGTGGTTCGGCCCCTTGAAGCCGTAGCGGATCGAGACCTGGCCGCTGGCGAGGTTGATCAGCGCGGCCGGAATGAAGAACGGGCTGACCCGGCGTGGGCCGCCTTTCTCGAGCACCAGCGTCGTGTCGGCGATGGTGTTGAGGCCGCCGATGCCGGAGCCGAGGAGAACCCCGGTCCGGCAACGTGCCTCCTCCGCCTCGGGCTTCCAACCCGAATCCTCGACCGCCTGGACGGCGGCGGCGATGCCGTAGACGATGAAGTCGTCGTTGCGGCGCAGCTCCTTGGCCTCGACATAGTCGGTGGGCCGGAACAGGCCGGGGCCGTCGCCGCGCGGGACCATGCCGCCGATCTTGGCGGGCAGGTCCGAGACGTCGAAGGTCTCGATCGGACGGATGCCGGACTCGCCGGCCAAGAGCTTCGTCCAGCTGGGCTCGACGCCGCTTGCCAGCGGCGTCACCATGCCCAGCCCCGTGACGACGACACGCCTCATGACGACTGCCTCTGCCTGATCGACCGGAGCCCGCCGCCCGTCAGGACTGGTGGCTCTTGATGTACTCGATCGCGTCCTTGACGGTCAGGATCTTCTCCGCCGCGTCGTCCGGGATCTCGCAGCCGAACTCCTCCTCGAACGCCATGACGAGCTCGACCGTGTCGAGGCTGTCAGCGCCCAGATCGTCGACGAAGCTCGCCTCCTCGGTCACCTTGGCCTCGTCCACGCCGAGATGCTCGACCACGATCTTCTTCACGCGCTCAGAGATGTCACTCATCGCCTGTTTTCTCCGCCACCTTGGGCTTGTCCAGAAAGGTCCCGGGCGCCTTCTCGGGTTGCAGCAAGTCCCGACGTGCGAGGCGTCGCGGCTTGTACACGAAGGCTCCATGCTTGGCTAGGCAGGCAGGGCCTGTCCACGCCGGTCAGATCATCGCCATGCCGCCGTTGATATGCAGGGTCTGGCCCGTCACGTAGGCGGCCTCCTGGCTCGCCAAATAGACCACCCCGGCGGCGATGTCGGCCCCCTCGCCCAGCCTGCCGGCGGGGATGCGGCCGAGCAGGGTCTCGCGCTGCTTCCCGTCGAGCGCCTGGGTCATGGCGGTGTCGATGAAGCCGGGGGCGACGCAGTTGACCGTGATGCCGCGGGCCGCGACCTCCTGCGCCAGCGCCTTCGACATGCCGATCAGGCCGGCCTTGGCCGCAGCGTAGTTGGCCTGCCCCGGATTGCCGGTCACGCCGACGATCGAGGTGATGTTGACGATCCGGCCCCAACGCCGCTTGACCATGCCCTTCAGCGCCGCACGCGACAGGCGGAAGGCGGCGCCGAGATTGGTGTCGATCACCGCCTGCCAGTCGGCGTCCTTGAGCCGAAGCGCCAGCATGTCGCGCGTGATGCCGGCATTGTTGACCAGGATGTCGAGGGGCTCCGCGGCCCCGATTAGGGCATCCGCCGCCGCGGCATCGGCGATGTCGCCGGTCACCACCTCGCAGCGCTCGGCCAGGGCCGCGGCCAGCTCGTCCAGCGCCTCGCGCCGGCGTCCGGCCAGCACCACGTGACAGCCCTGCGCGTGCAGCCCGCGTGCGATGGCGGTGCCGATGCCTCCCGAGGCGCCGGTGACCAGCGCCCTGCGGCCGGAAAGGTCGAACATGGTCAGGCGGCACTCCCGGCCAGCTTGGCGGCCAGCGCCTCGACGTCCGCCGGCTCCTGGAGATTGTGGAGCACGGCTCCCGGTACGCCGCGCCTGGCGAGGCCGGTCAGCACCTTGCCGGCGCCGAACTCGATCACCTCGCCGACGCCCAGCCGCACCATGGCGACCATGCTCTCGCGCCAGCGGACGCGCGAGGTCACCTGCCGGACCAGCAGCTCGCGGATCGCCTCCACATCCTGGACCGGCTCGGCAGTGACGTTGGCGACGACCGGCACGGCGGGCGCGCGGAGCG
>JBGAKU010000361.1:0-4462 GCA_044224255.1 Geminicoccaceae bacterium | reverse complement strand
AGCCGGTGCTGCCATCCCCGCATGCGGCTCGATCCGGCTGCTCTTGGCGTCGTCGCTGACGCGCCAGGCCGGCATCTCCTCGGCCGGATAGGGCATCAGAAACTCGGCTGACAGCGGGTCGACATCCAGCCAGCGCCGCGCCGCCTCCGCGCTTGGGATCGCCGGCATCGAACGGCCGGCCATTCCTCATGCTGTAGTAGGACCACGGCGCGTTCCCGAGCGCCCTGGCGAGCTTCTCCGGCTCCCAGAAGCCGCTCAGCGGGATCAGGTAGCGCTTGCGCTGCACGCCTCTCCAAGGTTCGGCGACTCTTCTGGGTCGGGATTTGACGCCAAATGCGCGGACCAATTGACCAAGCATCGCCCGAGGAGCAGCCTCTCGGGCGTAACCAAGACCATCGGGGGGAACGTCGGTTATGACCCGCCACCATGCACGAACATCACGGACCCTCTCACCTCGCACATGGACACCGTATTACCTCGTGGTCGTCTCCGGTTTGTGCTTAGTCATGTTCTCACCAGGACTCCATGCTCAACCTGCAGTACCTGCTAATCTTAAGGTGCCCGCGGGGCACACGCTGTTCCTGCAGGGAATCGCCATTGGTACCCAGAACTACATATGCCTACCCACCGGCTGGGCCTTTTTCGGGCCACAGGCGACTTTGTTCCAATTCAAGACGCAAATCATCACCCATTTTCTGAGTCCCAACCCGGATGAAGAGGACGTGCTCCGAGCCACATGGCAGCACTCCCAGGATACCAGCAGGGTATGAGGCAACGCGGTCGCATCTTCCTCCGATCCCAAGTTCGTTAAGCCAGGTGCGATTCCCTGGCTGCTGCTCAAGGTGGTGGGCGCGGACCGCGGTCCTGGTGGGGGGCGCCAGCTCACGGAAACCGCTTATATCCAACGGATACGCACTTCGGGAGGCGTACAGCCCGCAACCGGCTGTGACGACCAGGCTCGAAACGTTGGCGAGAGAGTTTTGGTGCCTTACAAAGCTGACTACCTCTTCTACAAGCCGACTCGATAACGCGCCTTCGCGGACATGATCTGAGAAGTGGGCGTGACTTTCACCTCCTGACACCCGCTCTACGGTCTTTCACGGCCACGTAGCGAGCTTGTCCGATCAGGCATTGTGAGCGGGTAGGCCGGCGGTTCCTTGGCCCCTGGCAGGATCAGGCTCCACCGCCCCCAGGGCCAGGTCAGCGGGCCGTCGCCCGCGGGGCGCAGGATCAGCCCGCGATCGCGAAGGCCGATCCGGGCCGGGGCGAAACTCGGGCAGGTCGCTCACCGGCCGCTGCATCGCCCGGGCAATGTCCAGGATCGCGGCCTCGCGGTGCCGCAGATTATAAGCGTTGCACATCGCCCATACCGTAGGCCGGACTATGATGTGCCCAGAGCCCGGACCTACGGCACCACCGGCCCTGACATCTCCGGATCAGTCTGGCCGGGCGCGCAGAGCAGGTCCGAGGCAGAATCGAACGGTCGTCGGAGTGAGCCGCATAGCATCACGACGAACGACCATTGACAGAGGTCCGCTGCATGCGTCGCTACCTCCGCCTATGCATGCGCCTGGCACTGGTAGCCGTCCTGTTGCTGCATCGTGCGGCTGTGGCGGATCAGACCGATCCACGGCTTGGCGAATTGTTCGTGCGGCTTCGCGCCGCCGGCAGCCCTTCCTACGCCGCCGCTATTGAAACGGAGATCTGGCGGATCTGGCGTGAGATCGACGACGTTGACGCTCAAGCACTCTATGCACGCGGAACGGCGGCGATTGCTGCTGGTGATATGCGCACAGCGAGCGCAGCGTTCGATCTCCTGATCCAGCTTCAACCTCGTTTTGCCGAGGCGTGGAACAAGCGGGCGACCCTGCGCTACATGGTCGGGAATTACGACGGATCGATCGCGGACATCGAGCAGACCTTGGCGCTCGAACCCCGCCACTTCGCAGCGCTGTCAGGCCTCGCCCTGATCCTGGCACGGCAAGGCCACCCGGGCGAGGCAGCGCGAAGTCTCAAGGCTGCGCTCGCCATCAACCCCTTCCTGCCAAGAGGTCAGGAGCGCCTGCAGCGACTCGAGAGAGAGGCGGCCGGCGAGCCGACGTGAGCGGCGATCAGATCGATGATTTCGAACCTCGCGAGCGAGGGCAGCGGTGCTTTCGAGATTGTCGGGCAATACCTCACCGGCCGCCTCTTCCGCCCTCATCGCTCGGCCCCTCGATGCAATGATCTGCTGCATCCGCCAGCGCCGAATTCGTTTCGAGCCGGTCCCCCCTTGAGCCGCGCCCAATAGCCGCGCGGCGGGACCGGAAGCTGCGCCCGGCGGCACAGCTTCGCCATGCCGACATCGCAGAGACCGTAGCGCTTCGCCACGGCGAGCATCGGCTCGGCCCACACCTCGTCATAGAGGCGGCGGCGCTCGTCGTGGGTCATCGTGAGAGGGCGGGCGATCGTTCGAGCTGTTTCATGCGGCCGAGCGACCGATATTCAGCTTGGTGCTTACCCGGTGCTTACCCGCAGCGGAGGTCACCCGGACTCATCATGATAACCAGTTGATTTCCCTGGTGGGCGCTCCGGGACTCGAACCCGGAACCCGCTGATTAAAAGTCAGCTGCTCTGCCAATTGAGCTAAGCGCCCGCGCGCGGCGCATCATCGTCGCGCGCGGGCCTGCGTCAAGGGTCGGGTCAGATCGGGCCGCCGAGGCCGACGCCGTAATAGTCGAAGACGCGGCGGCCATAGGCCGGATCGGCCCAGTCGGCGTCCTCGGGGCGGGCATAGTGCGGTGCGCCCCGCAGCCGCTCCTTGGAGACGTCGGTGACGTAGCCGCCGAGGCCGGTGTCGTAGTTCAGCGACTGCCAGGGCAGCGGATAATAGTCGTCGCCGATGCCGAGGAAGCCGCCGAAGGAGAGGACGGCGTACTCGGCGCGCCCGCTGCGCTTGTCGACCATGAAGTTGTAGATCGAGCCCAGGCGCTCGCCCTGGGGATCGTAGACGGCGGTGCCCTCGACCTTGTTCGAGGCGATCAGCCGGTCGGTCTCGTCGGTGGCGGGGGTGGCGTCGTCCATGGTCTGCATCGTGCTCGCTCCAGGCTGGTGACGCGAGCAGAACTGCCGGCGCCGTGGCGACGTTCCGCTACTTCGCGTCGAGCTGGGTGACCGGCTGCCAGTCGGCGGGCCGCTCCGCGGCCAGCGCACGGCACCGGGCGGCGAGCCAGCGGGCGGGGCCGTCGGATGCATGGGCGAGGAGGGCGGCGGCGTCGGCGAAGCGGGCGGCGCGGTAGAGGGCGAGCGCCTCGGCATAGCGGGTCTGGGCGGCGGTGGCTGCCGTGCCGGCAAGGCCGATGAGCTCGAACAGCCGCACGCCTTCGCTGCGGCCATAGACGGCGACGGTGTCGATCTCGCGGGTGACGATCGCCGGGCCGGCGGCCGCGGCGGTGGCGGCGGAGAGCAGGATGGTGGTGCCGTAGACCTTGTTCACACCCTCCAGGCGCGAGGCGAGATTCACGGTGTCGCCCAAGGCGGTGTAGTTGAGGCGGCGGGTCGAGCCGACATTGCCGACGATGGCGGGGCCGGTGTGCAGGCCGATGCGGACATGCAGCTCACCCAAAGGCTCGGCGCGGGCGCGTGCGGCTTCCATTCCGGCAACCATGGCGAGCGCCGCGCGGCAGGCGTGGAGCGCATGGTCCGGGTCGGCGGTGGGGGCACCCCAGAACGCCATGACCGCGTCGCCGATGAACTTGTCGACCGTGCCGCCCTCGGCCTCCACCGCCTGCGAGGCCAGCTCGAGATACTGGCCGACGATCGGGACGACGCGGTCACCCAGACGCTCGCTGAGCGAGGTGAAGCCGGCGAGATCGGCGAACAGGACGGTGAGCTCCTTCCTCTCGCCGCCGGGCTCGGCGCGCAGGCCGCTGGCGACCAGCCGACGGACCAGCTCGGTCGGGATGAACTTGGCGAAGTCGGCGAGCCCCGCCGCCATGCGCACCAGTGCCATCGACAGGCGGTCGATCTCGACCAGGCGGGAGGGCCGATGCGGCACGGCCTCGAGCTCGAACCGCTCGATATGGGCGAGATCGCCGGCGATGCGGGCGACCGGATCCGCCAGGAAGCGGCGGGCGCCATAGGCAACGAGCCCGCCGACGGCGAGCGCGAACAGAGCGAGCGCTACCGCGAGCAGGCTGATCATGCGGTCGGTCCTGGCCAGGAACTCGGCCTCGGGCACGATGATCGCGAGCTGCCAGCCCTTGAACCAGAGCGGCGACAGCGCCACGGCATAGCCGGCGCCACCGACCGCGAGCCGCACCTGCTCCTCGACGTTCAGGCCGTCCGGGGGCCGGGCCGCGACGCGGGCGGCGGCGGCCCGTGCCACCCGGCCGAGCTCCGACGCGTAGGCAGGACCCGCCGCCATCGGTGCGATCACCACCTCGCCGGCGGGATCGACCACGAAGGAGCCGCCCGTCCGGGC
>JBGAKU010000360.1:0-4471 GCA_044224255.1 Geminicoccaceae bacterium | reverse complement strand
CTGCCGGTAGTGCTCGGTCAGGCCGTAGACGGCCTCGGCCTGCAGCTCGAGCGCCTGATGCGGATGGCCGTAATGCTGGGCGTAGAGCGCGGGGTCGCGCAGCCGGAAATCCGCCGAGAGATCGATCACCTTCGGCCCGCGCGGCAAGGCCTTGACGATCGCCTGGGTGGTGGCGTGCGGCAGGCAGCAGAACACGACGTCGAGCGCCGCGACGTCGACATCCTCGATCTTGACCAGCGGCGGCAGAGGGTAGACGGCGAGCTGCGGGAACACCTCGCCGATCGCCTTGCCCGCGTGGCGCTCGGCCGTCAGCGCCCGGATCTCGGCGCGCGGATGGTCGCCGAGCAGACGCAGCAGCTCGGCACCGGTGTAGCCGCTCGCCCCGAGAATGCCGATCCTGATCCGCTCGCCCGCCATCGCGCAACGCCCCCAGCAGTCACGCCACCTCTAGGGCACCGCGCACCTCTTCGCCAAGCGCAAGTGGTCAGGCGCTCGCCAGCCGCATGTTGACCTCGGCCAGCAGCTTGGCCGCCTCGCTGCCCTGCATCTTGATGATGTCGTCCTGGTATTTGAGCAGCGTGCCGAGCGTGTCGTTGATCACCGCCGGCGACAGCTCGAGCGTGTCGAGCGTGGTCAAAGCCCGGGTCCAGTCGAGCGTCTCGGCGACGCCGGGCAGCTTGAACAGGTCGCGGCGGCGCAGCTCCTGCACGAAGGCGACGATCTGGCGCGACAGTCGGTCCTCCACCCCGGGCAGCCGGGCGCGGATGATCTGCAGCTCGCGCTCGGCGGTGGGATAGTCGACCCAATGGTAGAAGCACCGCCGCTTGAGCGCGTCGTGGATCTCGCGGGTGCGGTTGCTGGTGACGATCACGAGCGGCGGCTGCTCGGCGCGGATCGTGCCCAGCTCGGGAATCGTGATCTGGAAGTCCGACAGCACTTCGAGCAGATAGGCCTCGAACGGCTCGTCGGTCCGGTCCAGCTCGTCGATCAAGAGGACGGGCGGGCCGGCGGGGTCGGGCTCGAGCGCCTGCAGGAGCGGGCGGCGGATCAGGAAGCGCTCGGAGAAGATGTCCTCCGAGAGGCTGCCCTTCTCGGTCGTGCCGGCGGCCTCGGCGAGCCGGATCTCCAGCATCTGGCGCTGATAGTTCCACTCGTAGACCGCCGAGGCGACGTCCAGGCCCTCGTAGCACTGCAGCCGCACGAGCTTGCGGCCGAGGCCCGTGGCCAGCACCTTGGCGATCTCGGTCTTGCCCACGCCGGCCTCGCCTTCGAGAAAGAGCGGGCGGCCGAGGCTCAGGGCGAGGTAGAGCGCGGTCGCGAGCGGGCGGTCGGCGACATAGTGGCCGTCCGCGAGGAGCTTGGTCGTGGCATCGATCGATGTGGGCAGGGGATGGGTCATCGCTCACCAGCAAGACGCGCGGCTGTGACGCGACCGCGCGCCACACGCCTCGGCCCGATCCTCGCGGTCCCGGCCGCTGGCCGAGACTTGGGCCTCGCGCGATGACGGCGCAAGCGCGATCGCGCCGGCTTCCGCTGGCCTGCGACACCGCCACCCGCGCCTGGCTGGTGGCCGTGCTCGTGCTGTCCGGGCTCACCTTCTTCACCTTTACCCGGCTGAGCCAGCTCGAGCCCATTTCCGTCCCGTGGCCATTCGACCCCGGCTTCGCCACCGTCGCCGACGGCAGCGCGCCGGACCGCGACGACGGTGCCGCCGTCGACGGCTGGCAGGTCGAGGGTGATCGCGCGCAGGTGAGCGTCGAGCAGGGGACCCTGCGGCTGCGCAACGACGATCCGGAAGGCGGCGTCGGCGTGCGGCAGCTCTGGCGTCTCCGGCCGGAGGACCCGCGCATCTTCCGCCTGGCCGCCACGGTCGCGAGCGACGGCATCAGCGGCACGCGCAACGGCTTTCGCGTCGGCGAGGTCAGCCTGGTCGCCGGCAAGGACGTGGAGCGGGCCTTCTTCCACCCCCTGCACCGCCTGGCCGGGCTGCGCGGCACGCGGGGCGAGGCGCGTTACGTCGAGGTGTTCCGCTTCCCGGCCGCCGCCGACCGTGTCGAGCTCGCGATCAGGCTGCGGCACGCCACCGGCGAGCTGCGGGTCTCCGAGCTGCGCCTGACGGCCCTGGCCGAGCGCCCCTGGTTCACCGAGCTGCGGGTCGGCCTGCAGCTCGCCTGGGGTGCGCTGCTGGCCTGCGGCGTCTGGCTGTTCACGCGCGGCATCGACCATCGCGCCAGCGCGCTGGCGCTCGGTCTGGCCACGGTCGGCGGCATGTTCCTGCTGCTGATGCCGGAGGGGATGCGCGATTCGACGCTGCTCGGCCTCGCCGACCATCTGCCGCGGCGCCTCGCCGGGGTCGACGGTCTCGCCAGCCTCGGGCACTTCGCGATCTATCTGAGCGCGGGCTGCCTCGTCCGCCTCAGCCGCCGCGGCGACCCCTGGCCCGCGCAGCTCCTGCTGCTGCTCGGCCTCGCCGGGCTCACCGAGATCCTGCAGTTCCTGGCCGAGCTGCGCTCGCCCTCGCTCGACGACTGGGCGGTCAACGCCCTGGGTGCCTTGCTGGGCTGGGTGCCGGGGGCGGCGTGGCTGCGCTGGCGTCAGGGGCAGTTCGCGACGCAGCGGCGATCCTCGACCACCGTGCCGCCGCACTCGGCGAAGCAGCGCCTGTAGTCGGCCTCGCAGACGGCGAGTGCCGGCGCCTCGCAGGCCGGGCGATCGCAGGCGGCGCGGTAGCAGTCCTGGCCGGTGGGGGCGTAGGCGCGCTGGCAGATCTGGTACTGGATCTGGGCGTTGGCGCGGCACTGGCTCTGGACCATGATCGCGCGCTCGGTGCAGGCGGCGAACTCGGCCCGGGCCGGGACGAAGCACGCGTCGCGCGCCTCGTCGCAGCGGCCGAGACACTGGCGCGCCTGCTCGCTGAGCGGCCGGGGCATCTCGAGCCGGTAGCTGCTCTGATATTCGGGGGCGCAGGCGGCCAGAAGGGCCAGCCCCAGGGCGGCGAGCGAGAGGCGGGGGGCGGGGCTGCCGCCCCCCAGGCAACGCATCAGGCGGCGGCCGCGACCGCGCGCTTGGCGATGACCTTCATCAGGTGCGCCCGGTAGTCCGCGCTGGCATGGAGGTCGGCGTTCAGGTCGCCCGCGTCGACCGAGAGGCTGTCGATCGCGGCAGGGGAGTAGCTCGCGGCGAGCGCGTTCTCCGCGTCGACCCAGCGGAAGGCGGTGGGGCCGGCGCCGGTCACCGCCACCCGCACCCCGCCGCCGGTCCGGGCAACGAACACGCCGACCATCGAGTAGCGGCTGGCCGGGTTGGGGAACTTCACATAGGCCGCCTTGTCCGGCTTGGGGAGGTGGATCGCGGTCACGATCTCGTCCCGCTCGAGCGCGGTCTCGAACATCCCGGTGAAGAAGGCGTCGGCCGGGATCTCGCGCTTGTTGGTGCGCACCGTGGCGCCGAGCGCCAGCAGCGCGCCGGGATAGTCGGCCGCCGGATCGTTGTTGCTGATCGAGCCGCCCATGGTGCCGCGGTTGCGGACCGCCGGGTCGCCGATCAGCTCGGCCAGCGCGGCGAGCGCCGGGATCACCCGCTTGACCAAGGCCGAATGGGCGACGTCGGCGTGCCGGGTCATGGCGCCGATCGTGATCCCGCCGCCCTCCTCCTTGATCCCCTTGAGCTCGGCGATGCCGCCGAGGTCGATCAGGTCGCTGGGCTGTGCCAGGCGCTGCTTGAGCGTCGGCAGGTAGGTCTGCCCGCCCGCCAGAAGCTTCGCTTCCTCGTGCGAGGCGAGCAGGGCCGCCGCGTCCGCGACGCTGGCCGGCCGATGGTAGCTGAACTCGTACATGAGCTTCCGTCCCTGATTATTCGGCCGCCAGCGGCAGCTTGGCATCCTGGATCGCGCGCCACACCTTCTCCGGCGTGGCCGGCATCTCCACGCGCACGCCGATCGCGTTCCTGATCGCGTTGATCACCGCCGGCGGCGAGCCGATGGCACCCGCCTCGCCGCAGCCCTTCACGCCCAAGGAGTTGGCGGTGCAGGCGGTGCCCGCCGACGTCACCACCTCGAAGCTGGGCACGTCGTCGGCGCGCGGCATGCAGTAGTCCATGTAGGAGCCGGTCAGGAGTTGGCCGCCCTCGTCATAGACCGCGCGCTCGAGCAGCGCCTGGCCGATGCCCTGGGCGAGGCCGCCATGGACCTGGCCCTCGACGATCATCGGGTTGACCACGTTGCCGAAATCGTCGACCGCCACGAACTTGAGGATCTCGACCACGCCGGTCGCCGGGTCGACCTCGAGTTCGCAGACATAGGTGCCGGACGGGTAGGTGAAGTTGGGCGGGTCGAAGAACGCCGACTCCTCGAGCCCCGGCTCCACGCCCTGCGGGTAGTTGTGCGGGACGTAGGCGGTGAAGGCCACCTGGCCGATGCCGACCGACTTGTCGGTGCCGGCCACAGTGAACTGGCCGTCCTTGAACTGGACGT
>JBGAKU010000359.1:0-4472 GCA_044224255.1 Geminicoccaceae bacterium | reverse complement strand
ATCAAAGCCTCGCGGATCGGTGTGCGCGACACGCCGAAGCGTGCCGCCAGGCTCTGTTCGTCCAACCGCTCGCCCGGCCGCAGGACACCGGTGACGATGTCCTGTTCGAGCCGATCCCGCAGCGTATCCGCCCGTCGCATATGACCCTCCGTCAGCAGCGGCGCATTCTAGGCCAGCCGGCCAAAATGCGTAAGGTCATTTCTTGTATACAAAAATATTGACATTGGATTCATAAAGGCAGATTGAGCATGCATAGCAAGAATGGAGGCTCGCCAATGGCTCGAATGCCCGGGTTGAACCAAGCTCGAGGATCGCCGTCCGTGCGACTGCGGCGGGTGCTCGACCAGATCGAGGCGCACCTGCGGGCGAGCGTCACCCAACGCCGGCGGGCCACCAACGGCGACGCTACCGGCCAGGGTACTCTGCGGCGAAAAAGCAATAGACTGGATCGCCGTACCGGTCGAAATACAGAATAGCGGGCATATCAGTCGCCATCATATGAGCGACTATGTTCAAGAAAACGCATGAAGTATCCATGCAGAGATGGCGTGCCTAGATACTGGTGGAGCTGCATCAATGCCAATCGGGGAGATGAGGACCAATGTCGCCTGAGCTGATCTCTATCTACGGGTTGTGCGCCATGTTCGTGGTCGCCACCCTGTTGCCCGTCAACATGGGCGTGCTCGCGTTCGTGGGCGCGTTCCTGGTCGGCACGCTGGTGGCCGGCATGTCCACCAAGGACATCATCGCCGGGTTCCCCGGCGGCCTGTTCCTGACGCTGGTCGGGATCACCTATCTGTTCGCGCTGGCGCAGAACAACGGCACCATCGACTGGCTGGTCCAGCTCGCGGTGCGCGCGGTGCGCGGCCGGATCGCGTTGATCCCATGGATCATGTTCGGCATCGCCGCGGTGCTCACCGCCGTCGGCGCGGTCAGCCCCGGGGCCGTGGCGATCATCGCCCCGATCGCCCTGGGCTTCGCCGCCCAGTACGGCATCAGCCCGCTGCTCATGGGGCTCCTGGTCATCCATGGCGCCCAGGCCGGCGGCTTCTCGCCGATCAGCATCTATGGCGGCATCACCAACGGCGTCGTCGCCAAGGCCGGGCTGCCGCTGAACGAGCTCGCCACCTTCGGGGCCAGCTTCGCCGTCAACTTCGCCGTGGCGATGCTGCTGTTCTTCGTGCTCGGCGGGCGCAAGCTGCTGGATCAGCGCGCCCTTGCCTCAGGGCCGTCGCCCGTGGTGCCGCATGTCGACATCGCCGGACCACAGACGGGCATGCAGGCCTATGGCGACGCGGAGTCCGAGGCGCTGAGCGAGGAGATCGCGATGGAGACCGGGCAGAAGGTGCGCCCGGTGTCCGAGGCGCCGGCCGCCGGCCAGATGATCGGCTCGCGGGCCTACCAGATGCTGACGCTGGGCGGCATCCTGCTGCTGGCGGTCCTCACGCTGGCCTTCAAGCTCGACATCGGCTTCGTCGCCATCACCATCGGTCTCGCCCTGTCGCTGGTCGCGCCGCAGCTGCAAAAGCGCGCCATCGGTCAGGTCACCTGGCCCGAGATCATGCTGATCACCGGCGTCAGCACCTACGTCTTCGTGCTGGAGAAGATGGGCACGATCGACTTCGTCGGCCACAGCGTCGCCGGCATGGGCAGCCCATTGCTGGCGGCACTCCTGCTCTGCCTGATCGGCGCCGTGTGGCCGGCCTCGGCTCGCCGCTGCTGGCGGCCCTGCTGCTGTGCCTGATCGGTGCGGTGGTCTCGGCCTTCGCCTCGTCGACCGCCGTCCTGGGCTCGCTGATCCCGCTGGCGGTGCCGTTCCTGCAGGGGGATTCGGGCGTCGGCGCGGTCGGCTTCATCGCCGCCATGGCGGTGTCCTCGACCATCGTCGACGTCAGCCCGTTCTCGACCAACGGTGCCCTGGTCCTGGCCAGCGCCCAGGGGGTCGATCGCGACGTCTTCTTCCGCAAGCTGCTGACCTATGGCGGGATCGTCACGCTCGTGGCACCGGTCGTGGTCTGGCTGCTGTTCGTCGTGCTCTAGCGGACTCGACGGAACCTCAACGGCCAAGGGATATCCGAGGATGAACACGAGCTTCTTCCAGGAACTGATGGGCAGCATCGCCGAGCGTGGCCGTGCCCTGGTCGATCGGTCGGCGACGCGCCCGGCGGGAAAGGGGGACCGCCGGACCAACCAGCCGGAAACGCTGGAAAGCCTCTGCCGGGCGCTGGTCTCGGGCCGCGGCGAGGCCTCGGGCGTGGCGCTGGCCCGGCAGGTGCTGGACCTCTATGCCGCCTCGCCCGTGACGGCTCGGGTGGAGTTCTTCCGCCTGCTCGCCAGCGGCTTCGACCCGGAGCTGGCGGGCATCCGGCGGGCCTTCGAGGCCTACCAGCAGGGTGCGACGCCGGCGAACCTGCAGGCGCTGTTGGAGGCGGTCGAGCCGCCGCGCCAGGAGCTGCTGCGGCGCCTCAACCTCGCCCCGGGCGGCACGGCTGCCCTGGTGGCGATGCGCGAGGACCTGATCAAGCACGGCGGCAAGGAAGCCCAGCTGCGCAAGGTCGACGACGACTTCGCGCATCTGTTCGGCTCGTGGTTCAACCGCGGCTTCCTGGTCCTGCGGCCGATCGACTGGTCGAGCCCGGCCGACATGCTGGAGCGGATCATCCGCTACGAGGCCGTGCACGAGATCCAGGGCTGGGACGACCTGCGCCGCCGCGTGCAGCCGGCGGACCGCCGCTGCTTCGGCTTCTTCCACCCGTCCTTGATCGACGAGCCGCTGATCTTCGTCGAGGTGGCGCTCACCCGCGAGATCCCGGCCTCGATCCAGTCGCTGCTCGCCGAGGAGCGCGACATCCTGCCCGCCAAGGAGGCGACGACCGCCGTCTTCTACTCGATCAGCAACTGCCAGCAGGGCCTGCGCGGCGTCACCTTCGGCAACTTCCTGATCAAGCAGGTGGTCGAGGAGCTGTCGCGGGAGCTGCCAGGGCTGCAGACCTTCGTCACGTTGTCGCCAGCACCGGGCTTCGCGGCCTGGCTCGATCGGGCACGGGTCGACCCGGTGGCCGCCGGTCTTGCAGGCGTCGACCTCGCCCCGCTGCAGGCGCTGCACGTGCCCGGCTGGCACGAGGACGCGGCGGTGGCCGAACGGCTGAAGCCGCTGCTGTTGGGTCTAGCCGCGACCTACTACCTGCGCGCCAAGGGTGGCGGCGGGAAGCCGATCGACCCCGTGGCCCGCTTCCATCTGGGCAACGGGGCCCGGCTCGAGCGGCTCAACTGGCTGGGCGACGTCTCGCCCAAGGGCCTGCGCGAGGCGCACGGCCTCATGGTCAACTATCTCTACGATCTGCGTTTCATCGAGGCCAACCACGAAGCCTTCGCCAATGACGGCACGGTCGCCGCCGCGAAGGCCGTCCTGCAACAACTGCCTGCCATCCAGCCTGTCCCGGAGACCGTCGCATGAACGAGAACCTGTTCGAGATCTTCCGCCGCGGCTTCCCTGCCGACCTCGGCCGCGTCTTCCTGGAGCGGCCGGACGGCAGCGTGCTGAGCTACGGCGACCTGCAGGATCTGTCCGGCCGGGTGGCCCAGGTCCTCAAGGATCTGGGCGTCAAGCCCGGCGACCGCGTCGCGGCCCAGGTGGAAAAGAGCGCCGAGGCGCTGCTGGTCTATCTCGGCGCGCTGCGGGCCGGCGCGGTCTACCTGCCGCTGAACACCGCCTACACCGTCGGCGAGGTCCGTTACTTCCTGGGCGATGCCGAGCCGACCCTGTTCGTCTGCCGGCCGGAGCTGGACGAGCAGATGATGGCGCTGGGCCGCGAGCTCGGCGTGCCGCACGTGCTGACGCTGGGCGAGCACGGCGACGGCAGCCTGTGGGCCAGGGTGCAATCGGCCGTCGCCGGCGATGTCGACGTGCCGCGATCGGCGGACGACCTCGCGGCCTTCCTCTACACCTCGGGCACCACCGGCCGTTCCAAGGGCGCCATGCTCAGCCATGGCAACCTCGCCTCCAACGCGGCGACCTTGCGCGATGCTTGGCGGTTCACCGCCGACGACCGGCTGCTGCACGCGCTGCCGATCTTCCACACCCACGGCCTGTTCGTCGCCACCAACATCACGTTGATGGCCGGTGGCTCGCTGATCTACCTGCCGCGCTTCGACCTCGCCGACATGATGCGGCTGCTGCCGAAGGCGACGGTGATGATGGGCGTGCCGACCTTCTACACGCGGCTGCTGTCGCGGCCCGACTTCACCCGCGAGCTGGTGGCCCACATGCGCCTGTTCGTCTCCGGCTCGGCCCCGCTGTCGGCGGAGACGCACAAGGAGTTCAAGGAGCGCACGGGATACGCCATTCTCGAGCGCTACGGCATGACCGAGACCAACATGAACACCTCCAATCCCTACGAGGGCGAGCGGATCCCCGGCAGCGTCGGCAAGCCGTTGCCTGGCGTGGAGCTGCGGATCACCGACCCCGAGAC
>JBGAKU010000358.1:0-4483 GCA_044224255.1 Geminicoccaceae bacterium | reverse complement strand
CGGCTGTGCAAGGTCTACCACCCGCGCGGCAAGGCGCCGGTGCTCGCCGTCGACAAGGTCGACCTCGCGGCCGGTCAGGGCGAGATCGTGGGCCTCCTGGGCTCGTCGGGCTGCGGCAAGACCAGCACGCTCCGGATGATCGCGGGCTTCGAGGACGTCTCCGAGGGTGCGATCCGCTCGGGCGACAAGCCGATCCACACCCTGTCGCCCAAGGACCGCGGCGTGGCGATGGCGTTCGAGGGCTATGCGCTCTACCCGCCGCTGACCATCCGCGACAATATCGGCTTCGCGCTCCTGCGCGAGCGGCGGCCGCGCGACGAGGTGGCAAAGCGCGTCGGCGAGGTGGCGGGCCTGCTCGAGATCGACGACATCCTCGAGCGCTACCCGCCCACGATCTCGGCCGGTCAGGCGCAGCGGACCAGCCTTGCCCGCGCCCTGGTGCGCCGCGCGCCGATCACGCTCCTGGACGAGCCCATGTCGCAGCTCGAGCCGCAGCTGCGGGCGATCCTGCGCGCGAGGATCAAGGACTATCTGATTGCGCATCGCATGACGACCGTGTTCGTCACCCACGACCAAACCGAGGCGATCGCCCTCGCCGACCGGATCGCGGTGATGGAGCAGGGCGTGCTGCAGCAATACGCGCCGCCGACGAGTCTCAAGGAGGAGCCCGCCAACCTGTTCGTCGCGAGCTTCATCGGCGAGCCGCCGATGAACGTCGTCGACGCGCATCTTGTCGACGGCCCCGCCCTGGATGCGCTGGCGCTGGACGGCAGCGTGGCATTCCGGGTACCGCTCCCGGCCGCGACCGCCATGGCACTCGCTCAGGGTGATCGCTTCAAGCTGGGTATCCGGCCGCATCGAATCCGCCTCGGCGAGCCGCATGGGCTCTCAGCCACCGTCCTGTCGAACCAGTGGCTGGGCGATCAGCTCCATCTGGCGCTCGACCTGGGTGGCTGCTTCCTGGTGGCGGTCGCGCATCGCCGCATCGATGCCCCCATCGGCAGCACCGTCGCGGTGACCCTGCCGCCGGCCGCGATGCACCTGTTCGACGCCGAGAGCGGCAACGCGGTCCTCCACGGGCTCCACGCGCGGGAGGCTGTGGCGGCATGAGCCGGGACGTCATCGTCGGGATCGACGCCGGCACCTCGGTGCTCAAGGCCGTCGCGTTCGATCTCGACGGCACGGAGATCGCGTCGGCCGGCCGGCCCAACCACTATGTCGATCTGCCCGGCGGCGGGGTCGAGCAGGACATGGCCCGCACCTGGGACGACGCCGCCGCGGTGCTGCGCGATCTCGCGGGTGCTGTGCCGGACCTGCGCCGCCGGGTGGTGGCACTGGCAGTCACCGGTCAGGGCGACGGCACCTGGCTGGTCGGGCGCGAGGGCGAGCCCGTGGCCCCGGCCTGGCTGTGGCTGGACTCGCGGGCGGCCGGGATCGTCCGCGAGCTCGACCGCAGCGGCGCCCGGACCATCATGTTCCGGCACACCGGCTGCGGCCTGAACGCCTGCAACCAGTCGGCCCATCTCGTCTGGCTCAAGCGCCATGCGCCGGAGCTGCTGACGCGGGCCGCCGCGGCCTGCCACTGCAAGGACTGGCTCTACCTCAACCTCACGGGCGAGCTGGTGACCGACGTGTCCGAAGGGACGTTCACCTTCGGCGATTTCCGCACCCGCAGCTACCACCCCGAGATTCTCGCGGCGCTGGATCTGACCCAAGAGCGCCACCTCCTGCCGCCCATGATCGACGGTAGCCGGCAGACCCACCCCCTGACCGCCGCGGCGGCCGCTGCGACCGGCCTGCCGGAGGGCCTGCCGGTCTCGCTCGGCTATCTCGACGTGCTCTGCACGGCCCTGGGCGGCGGCATCTACGAGCCGGGACGGGCGATCGGCTGCTCGATCGTCGGCTCCACCGGCATGCACATGCGCTTCGTCCCGGACGCGCTGGCGCTCGAGCTGGGGCCGGAGCCCTCGGGCTACACCATGCCCTTCCCGGTGCCGGGTAGCGTGACCCAGATGCAGTCGAACATGGCCGCCACCTTGAACATCGACTGGGTGGTCGACCGGGCCCGCGAGGCGGCCGAGCTCCTGGGCCACCCCTTCGATCGCAAGACCACGCTGGCGACGCTCGATTCGCGCGTGCTGGAAGGCAGGCCGGCGGCAGCGCTCTATCATCCCTACATCCACGAGGCCGGCGAGCGCGGCCCGTTCGTCGACGTCAACGCTCGCGCGCAGTTCACGGGCCTGTCGACGCGCACGAGCTTCCTCGACCTCGTCCGTGCGGTGTACGAGGGCCTGGCCTTCGCCGCCCGCGATTGCTACGGCGCGATGGGCCACGTGCCCGAGGAGATCCGGGTCGCGGGCGGTGCGGCGCGCTCCAAAGCACTCAAGACTATCCTGGCCTCTGCCCTCGATGCGCCCGTGCGCGAGAGCGCGCGCCAGGAGGCCGGTGCCGCCGGTGCCGCGATGATGGCCGCGGTCGCGATCGGTGTGTTCCCCGATCTGGGTGCCGCCACCCGGCGCTGGGTCACTCCGCTCCTGGGCGATCTCGTCCGGCCCGACCCGGAGCTCGCCGCCCTCTACGCCCGTGCCTTTCCCACCTATGTCGCCACCCGCACGGCGATGCCCCCGATCTGGGCCGAGCTCGCCGCGCTACGTTCCGGGGTCGCCAAATGACCGAGATCGCGATCATCGGCGACCGCTTCATGCTGCCGGACGCTTTCGCCACGGCGCTGCGCAAGGCGATCGGTCAGGAAGCCTCGCTGCGGACCATGGAGCTGCCCTGGCCGGACGAGCCGATGGTGCACGGCTATGCCGGCTCCGGCCTGGACGGGCTGAAGGAGTATCAGGGCGATCCCGAGGCGATCGTCGAGTTCATCGGCGGAGCACCGGTCCTGGTCACCCACCTGGCCCCGATCACCGGCGTCATGCTCGACCGCCTGCCGGGCCTGAAGCTGATCGCGGTCAGCCGCGGCGGCCCGGTCAACATCGATGTGGCCGCCGCGCGCGAGCGGGGCGTCAAGCTCGTCAACACGCCCGGCCGCAACGCCTCGGCCGTGGCCGAGTTCACCATCGCGGCGATCCTGGCCGAGACCCGCCTGATCCGCGCCGGCCACGAGGCGCTCCGCCAGGGCGAGTGGCGGGGCGACCTCTATCGCGCCGACCTGACCGGCACCGAGCTGTCGGAACTGACGGTCGGCTTGATCGGCTATGGCGAGATCGGCACCCGCGTCGTCCCCCTGCTCAAGCCGTTCGGCTGCCGCATCCTGGTCTGCGACCCCTACAAGAAGCTGTCGGCGCAGGATGCGGCGGACGGGGTGGTGATGACCGACCTCGACTCCCTGCTCGCCGAGTCGGACGTGGTCAGCCTGCACGCCCGCGTCACCGACGAGACCCGCGGCTTCCTCGCAGCACCGCAGTTCGCCCGGATGAAGCAAGGCTCCTACTTCATCAACACGGCGCGCGGGCCGATGGTGAACTACGACGACCTCTACGAATCCCTGCGCTCGCGGCATCTGCGCGGCGCCATGCTCGAGACCTTCTGGCAGGAGCCCACGCCGCCCGATGCGCCCCTCCTGCGCCTCGACAACGTCACCTTGACGCCGCACATCGCCGGCGCCTCCACCACGACGGTACGGATCGCCGCCCGGATGGTCGCCGAGGAGGTGCGCCGCTGGCTGGCGGGCGAGCCGCCGCTCAACCCCTGCTGAACGGGAAGCACGCATGAGCAAGGACGAGACGCAGAAGCGACGCGACATCATCGCCGCCTGCCTATGGATGAACAGCTCCGGCCTCAACCAGGGCACCTCGGGCAACATCAGCGTGCGCCACGGCGACAGCATGCTGATCTCGCCCTCGGGCGTGCCCTACGAGCAGCTCGAGCCCGAGGACATCGTCGCCATGACGCTGACCGGCGAGTACGGCAGCTACGTCGCCGCCGGCGCCAACGTGCCCTCGTCCGAATGGCGCTTTCACCTCGACATCATGCGAGCCCGGCCGGACGTGGGGGCGATCGTCCACACCCATTCGCTCTACGCCACCGTGCTCGGCTGCGCGCGCAAGGACATCCCGCCGGTGCACTACATGATCGCCGCCGCCGGCGGTCCCTCGATCCGCTGCAGCCGCTACGCGACCTACGGCACGGCCGAGCTGTCGGAAGCGGCGCTCGAGGCTCTCGACGACCGCAGCTGCTGCATCCTCGCCAATCACGGCATGATCGCGACCGGCCCCAATCTCGCCAAGGCGCAGTGGCTCGCGGTCGAGCTCGAGACCATCGCCAAGCAGTATTACCTCACCTTATGCATCGGCGGGCCGGTGCTGCTCAGCGAGGCCGAGATCGCCCACGTCCAGGAGCGCTTCAAGAGCTATGGGCCGCGGCCCAAGGCCGAGCCCGCCAACGAGAACGCCGGCGAGACCGCCAAGAAAAAGAAGAAGAAGGCCTGAGCGCGGGTGGCGGCGTGGACCTGCTCGATCTCGTCGTCGTCGGC
>JBGAKU010000357.1:0-4512 GCA_044224255.1 Geminicoccaceae bacterium | reverse complement strand
CGGTCACGCCGGCCTCGCGGTAGGCCTCGTCCGAGAAGCGGGCGGCCAGACCGGCGCCCGACTCGATGAGGCTCTCGTACCCGAGCTTCTTCAGCGCCAGGGCGGACTGCGGCGTCAGCGCGACCCGCTTCTCGCCCTCGCTCGTTTCTCTTGGGGCGCCAATCTTCACAGATTTATCCCTCCAATGTCGTGATATCGGCAGAAGCCCATGCGGCATGGTCCGCTCTTGTGGGGGATGCGTAGTTTCTGCAGCGGTGTGCGCTAGAACATCTTCACGTTGAGCGTGGATAGCCGGAGTTGGCAAGGTAATTAGCGCGCTCGGCGGGCGGCAGCCGGTCGAGCAATTGGCCGATGGCAGCGGATCTCGAGTTTCCCGGGCTTCGGATACCCATGGCAGTCGAGCGCCGCCTGCCGGTCGACCACCATCCCGGTGTTGTCAAGCGACATGGGTCCCCTCCCTGTCGCGCCGCCCGGCGCGCTGCGTCGATCGTTCCATCGGGCGCATGCCACCCGAAGACCGCCTGAGGCCGGAGCCGACCTCGCTTTGCGAGGCTCCCGGTCCGTTTGGCGACGGATTCGCCTCTGCGGGCTTGCTGACACGTTCACATCAGATTGTCTACAATTATATCGTATTTTGTAGACATAATCGTCGCGACTCGTGTAGCCAGCTGTGGCGATTGCCAGCCGAGGCGTCCTGTGAAAAAGCTCTCCGACCAATTGCCAGGCGCTGCGTGGCTGGCAACCAATGCGCCGCGAGGGCACGGAAGAATCCGTCAGTGCGGACGGGGTCGGATCGTATTCGCACAATCGAACCTATCCAGAGCGCCACAGTGCTAACCGAGGAGGCACCATGAACGAGCCACCTGTCCAGCCACCCTCCGCCACCCGCATGACACGCGCCGATCTCCTTGTCGCGCCGGAGCTGGCCGTTTTTCTGGAGGAGGAGGCGCTCCCCGGAACGGGGATCGATGCGAGTGCCTTTTGGTCGGGGCTCTCCGCGCTCATCCACGGGTTCGGGCCCCGGAACCGGGATCTGCTGGAGAGGCGCGACGAACTGCAGGCCCGGATCGACGCCTGGCACCTTGGCCGGGCCAACCAGCCGCGCGATCGGGAGGCATACAAGGCGTTCCTCACCGAGATCGGCTACCTGCTGCCCGAGGGGGATGCCTTCACCATCGAGACCACGAACGTCGATCCAGAGATCGCGCTCGTGGCCGGGCCGCAGCTCGTGGTGCCGATCACCAACGCCCGCTTCGCGCTCAACGCGGCCAACGCGCGCTGGGGCAGCCTCTATGACTGCCTCTATGGCACCGACACGATGGGTAGCCCGCCGCCGCAAGGGGGCTACGACCGTGGTCGGGGCGCGCGCGTCGTGGCCCGGGCGCGCGTCTTCCTCGACGAGGCGTTCCCGCTCGCCGGCACCAGCCATGCCGACGCCCGGCGCTACCATGTGCACGGGGGCGCCCTCCTGGTCGACGACATGCCGCTCGTCGAGCCCGAGAAGTTCATCGGCTACCGCGGCCATCCACGGGCGCCGTCGTCGGTGCTCCTCCGCAACAACCGCCTGCACGTCGAGCTGGTGTTCGACCGCACCCACACCATCGGCAGCCATGATCAGGCCGGGCTCGCCGACGTGCGGCTGGAGAGTGCCCTCTCGGCGATCATGGACTGCGAGGACTCGGTCGCCTGCGTCGACGCCGAGGACAAGGTGACCGCCTACCGGAACTGGCTCGGGCTGATGAAGGGCGACCTGACCGAGACCTTCGCGAAGGACGGCAGGCGCCTGACCCGGACGCTGAGCCCGGACCTGACCTTCACGGCGCCCGACGGCGGCGAGATCTCGGTGAAGGGCCGCGCGCTGATGCTGGTGCGCAACGTCGGGCACCTGATGACCAACCCGGCGATCCTCGACCGCAACGGCGACGAGGCGTTCGAGGGGCTGATCGACGCGATGGTGACGACCCTGATCGCGCTCCACGACCTGAAGAAGACCGAGGGACCGCGCAACTCGGTCGCCGGCTCGGTCTACGTGGTCAAGCCGAAGATGCACGGGCCCGACGAGGTCGCCTTCGCGGACGAGATCTTCACCCACGTCGAGTCGGTGCTGGGCCTCCCGCGGCACACGGTGAAGCTCGGGGTGATGGACGAGGAGCGGCGCACCAGCGTCAACCTCAAGGAATGTATCCGCGCAGCGCGGCACCGGATCGTCTTCATCAACACCGGCTTTCTCGACCGCACCGGCGACGAGATCCACACCTCGATGGAGGCCGGCCCCTTCAGCCGCAAGGACTTCATCAAGCGTAAGGACTGGATCACCGCCTACGAGAACCAGAACGTCGACATCGGGCTCGAGTGCGGCTTTTCGGGCCGCGCTCAGATCGGCAAGGGGATGTGGGCGGTGCCGGACCGGATGGCGGCGATGCTCGAGGCGAAGGTCGAGCACCCGAAGGCCGGGGCCAACTGCGCCTGGGTGCCGAGCCCGACGGCGGCGACTTTGCACGCGCTGCACTATCACCGGGTCGATGTGTTCGCGGTGCAGGCGGCGCTCGCAAAGGGCGGGCGCCGTGCCTATGTCGAGGCGCTGCTCCAGATCCCGGTCGCAAGCTACCGCAAGTGGACGCCGGAGCAGATCCGCCGTGAGGTCGAGAACAATGCCCAGGGCATCCTCGGCTACGTGGTGCGCTGGATCGACCAGGGGGTCGGCTGCTCCAAGGTGCCCGACATCAACGACGTCGGGCTGATGGAGGACCGCGCCACCTGCCGCATCTCGGCGCAGCACATCGCCAACTGGCTGCACCACGGCGTGGTCAGCGAGGAGGAGGTCATGGCGATCATGCGGCAGATGGCCGAGGTCGTCGACCGCCAGAACGCCGCCGACCCCGCCTATCGGCCGATGGCCCCTCGCTTCGACGGGATCGCGTTCCAGGCAGCCTGCGACCTGGTGTTCCAGGGCCGAGCGCAGCCCTCGGGCTACACAGAGCCGGTCCTGCATGCCCGGCGGCGCGAGTTGAAGGCGCGAGCAATGGCGGCGGCGCAGGCTCTTCACGCATAAGGGCCACGCCACCTCGCATCAGCCGGTAAGCGGCGGCCGATGTCGTCGGCCCTACGGCCCCGTGTGTTCTCGCACGGGGCCGCACACTGTCCGCCTGCGCCACAGGGATCGACGCCCGCGCGACGGGCGTCTTCTTCGCGCGGCCATCGGTATGCCCTCAACATGAAGCGATAGAGGGCGGCAGGGCTCCAGGATTCCCCACCAGCGGCGCCTCGTGCGATGGTGGGTGCCGATTGCAGCGACCCTGACCGCCGCGTCACGCCGGCCGAGCGTGTCGATGATCGACAGATGCTCGCGCATCGCGGGAACGATCCGGCGGGCAGGAACGGTCGGCTGTTCTGGGCCACCTCGATCCGATCACGGTTAACCTGGTAGGCGGCCGCGGGCAGGGGGTTGCCGAGCGCCGCCGAAAGCGCGGCTCCCCAGGCCTACAGTTCGCTGAGACACCACTTTGCGGATGGAGCTGCAAGGAGGTGAAGGATGGAGGAGGCTGTTGGGGTGGGTGTGGACCTGGCGGAGCGCGCCCACCACGCTGGCGGAGACGGGCCCACGCCCGAGCCACGGCGGCGGATGTCGGCGCGACGCAAGCAAGAGGCGGTGCTCCGCCTGCTGCGCCGCGAGGACCTGGAATTGCTCTCGCGTGAACTCGACGTCACCGCAGCTGAGCTGAGCCGTTGGCGTGATCAGTTCCTGGCCGCGGGTGAGGTCTCACTGAAGAGCCGCATGGCCGACGCGCGTGATGCCGAGATCGACCGGCTGCAAGCCAAGCTCGGCGCGCCGACGATGACGACCGCACTGCTGGAGGCCAAGATCGAGCGTCTGGCGGCGCACCGCCCTTTGGTCCGCCGGCGCTCGAGACGATGCGCCGTCAGGTCTCGCCTTCCACGGGCAGGATCTATGGCCTGCAGCGGGTTACCCGCATCTAGGGTGTGTCGCGGGCCACCGTCTACCGCCATCGCCGTCCCAAGGCGACGGTCACGCGCAAGAGACCTGGGCCGCACGGTGCCATATCGGACAAAGGCTTGGTGGAGACGGTCCGACCGCTCCTGACGGACAGCCCGTTCCACGGCGAGGGCTATCGCAAGCTGTGGGCGCGGCTGCGCTTTGCCGGCATCCGCACCAGCCGCCGCCGGGCCTTCCGGCTAATGCGCGAGCACGGCCTCCTGGCCCACCAGCGCGCCGACGCCCACACGGCCCGCGCGCCCACGACGGCACGATCACAACCGGGCGGATCGATCTTATGTGGGATAACGATCTGACCAGCGTCATGACCGGGGAAGGCCCAGCCGCGGTATTCGTCGCGGTCGATCATCATCATCAGCGCCGATGATCCGTGCCCACAGGGTCGGTCGGCCACAGCCGACCGAGGGCTCGGCCGAGTGCGTTGGCCTTCACGCCAACCGCCGCTACCAGCGCCCGACCCGGTACCCCATCTAGGTGTTTGGTCCCGGGGCTCATGG
>JBGAKU010000356.1:0-4545 GCA_044224255.1 Geminicoccaceae bacterium | reverse complement strand
GTCTGGATCTCGGTGGTGCGCGCCGCCGCGCCAGACGAGGCCGGAGCCGAGTTCGGCCCCCTCGAGTTCGGCACGCCCGAGATCGACGACCTGTGGATCACGACCGACCTCGTCTCGGCCGACGAGAGCCTGATGCCGGTAGCGGCCCGGACGTTCGACGCCGCCTGCTTCCCGGCGCTGCTGCGCGCGGCGACTTGATCGACCCCAGCCCCTACATCGGCATCCCGTACCGGCTCGGCGGGCGCGATGCGCGCGGCCTCGACTGCTGGGGCCTGGTGCGGCTGGTCTACTAACCTCCGAAACTGACACGCCATGGCTATGCGGCCCTGGCGAGGTTCGGTTCCTGCTTCAGCGACGCGCACCCCGGCGCCGGCAGCGCCGGCTCCGGTGATCTCGCATCTCCACAGGCGTGACTTCGGGCGGGCTCCGCCCTAGTAGCGAGTGCGGCCAGATTGCGGGCCGCGTTGATATCGCGATCGTGCTCGGCGCCGCAGTGGGCGCACGTCCAGGCCCGGACGTTCAAAGGCATCTTGTCGGCCAAGGCTCCGCAGCAGGAGCACGTCTTGCTCGACGGGAACCAGCGATCCGCACGGATCACCGCGCCGCCCCGGAGCTTGACCTTGTAGGTGATCTGGCGGGCGAATTCGGACATGCCGACATCGGCGATGGCGCGGGCGAGCCTGCCGTTGGCCATCATGCCGCGGACGTTCAGGGTCTCCAGGCACACGGTCTCGAAGCGCCGGGCGATCGAGGTAGTGGCCTCGTGGAGCGCCGCCCTGCGGACGTTGGCAACCCTGGCGTGGAGCTTCGCCACCTTCATGGCGGCCTTGTGTCGGTTTTTCCCGCCCTTGGCCTTGCGGCTGACCTGCCGGGACAACCGGCGCAGACGGGCGAGCTTCCTGGCTAGCGACTTTGGCCCGGTGATCTTCTCGCCAGTGCTCAAGGTCGCCATGGCGCTGATGCCAAGATCGACGCCGACGACGGTGCCGGCGGCTGCCGGGGCGTAGGCGCCATCGTCGGCCAGCCGCACGGTGATGGCGACGAACCAGCGATCGGCCGTGCGCGAGACGGTTGCCTCGATCGCCTGCCCGACGAATCGAAGCGGCTCGCGCACCCGGTGCCAGCCGAGCTTCCCCAGCTTGATCCGCCGACCGTCTGGCGACAGGCGGATGCCACGCAGACTGCCATCGGCGTCCGCGCCGTCGTCGGCCCGGAAGGCGTCGATCGCCTTGCCGCGCGCCTTGAACCTGGGGCGCAGGCTGCGCTTGGCGAAGTAGTTGGCCCAGGCGTCGCCGAGAGCCCGAACGGCGTAGCTCGACGCGGGCGTGGGGACTTCAAGCATCCAGGGGAACTGCTCGCGCTTGATGGCCGCGAGTTTCTTTCGGAGCGCTGCCTGATTCGGCCGCGGCGTCGTCTCCGGGGTCTCGCGGTGAGCGGCATACTGCCGGTTCCACTCCGCGAGCGCCCAATTCCAGCTGAACCTCGCCACACCGGCCGCGCGCGCCAGAGCGGTCGCCTGACGGCGGTTCGGGTCGAGCGCGATCCGGTGGGCGAGGATGGCCATGGCGCTACGCCAGCCCGGCGATGGCCCTGATGGCCGCTACGGCTCTGTCGAGCGCCTCCATGCCGACCTCATGCGAGGCCAAGCCTTCGGCGGAGTGGTGCCCGACCTTGATCTGGGCGATCACGCCCTCGAACGAATGGGCCGGCGTCTCGGCGATGAGATCCTGGCACTGCGCGACTTCATCCCAGAGGCGGCTAGTCTCCTGATCGTCGAGCTCGGGCGCGTCGTCCATCTGGCGCCAGGCATCCTCGATGGTGGCGAGCCACTGAACATGTGGGTCGGGCGCAACGGCCTGGGCCGCGAGCGCGCCGGCGACCGGCGCGGCCGCGATAGCGCCGAGCAGCGTGCGCCGGGATGTGGTAGAACCTGCGTCAGCCTTCGCCATGGTTCACTCCCTTGGCGGTGGGTTAGGACCGAGCGGGGTCTGATACACTCCGCTCGGTCCGAAGCGCCTCAAATGGCGCTATGCGCCTATCGGATAGGCTTTCGCCCGCCTTGCGTCAATAGGCTTTCGCCTATAGGATGAGCGCATGATTACCGCTGCTCAGATACGCATGGCGCGCGCCGCGCTTGACTGGACCGTGCGGGACTTGGCCGACAAGGCGGAGGTCGCTCCGACAACGGTCAATCGCATCGAACGCGGGCGCGCGGCGCCGAACAGATCAACTCAGGCGGTGCTTCAGCGCGCACTTGAGGCTGCGGGCATCGAGTTTCTCGACGGGGACGGGGTTCGGATTAAGCCTACGGAGCATTGATCATGCGGGGGGTTCTGGCGTTTGGGGCCGCAGCCGTTCTGCTCGCGGCCTGCGGTCCGCAGCCGGCGGTGATCTCGGACATCAACGATTCGTCCGTGAAGGTGCTGCAGTACCCAAGGACATCGCAGCAGGCGGTGCGGGCTGAGGCCAATCGCGGCTGCCAGACCTACGGCAAGGTGGCCCAGCCGCTCAGCTACCAGTGCATGGACAGCTACTGCTCGGTGAAGCAGGTCCTCTACGCCTGCAAATAAGAGGACCATCTCGCCCCGCTTGATCTTCGGCCGCTTCCACGGGAACCGGTCGGCTAGAGGGTATCCCCGCCGACCAACGATGGGGATACCGGTGCGCTCCGGGATCGTTGCCGCCCGCTACATCGGGATTCCGTGGCGTCTCGGGGGGCGCACGCCAGCCGGGCTGGATTGTTGGGGCCTCGTCCGCTTGGTTTACGCCGAGCAGCTCGGCATAGCGTTGCCGGAACACCGAACTTCGGCGCTCACGATGATGGAGACGGCGCGCGAGATCGCGGCGGAGCGCGCGCACTGGACCAGGATACCCCCAAGTGAGGCTCGCGAGGGCGACGTAGCCCTCGAGCGACGCATCGGCAGACCGTTTCATATCGGCGTGGTCATAGGGCGTCGCCTGATGCTCCACTGCGACGAGGGACATGACACGGTTGCTGAACCGATCGACCGACTTCTTGGTTCGGTCGAGTTCTATCGGCATCCCCTCGCCGATCATCATCTGCCACAGGCCGCACCCGTTCGACCTGGCGCGCGAGATGCTCGAGGCCCCCGCGGGCCTGACCATCGCGGAGATCATGGAGATGGCGCAGCCAGATAGGGTGCTGCGCGACTATCTCGCCGTCCACCTTCAGGGCCACTTTATCCCCCGCGAGAACTGGCACCGCGTCCGGCCCAAGCCCGGGATGCTGCTGGAGGCCGTGCCGCTGCCGCAGGGCGGCAACAGCGAGCTGCTCCGCACGGTGCTGATGATCGCGATCGTCGCCGGCGCCATGGCGCTCGGCGGCTGGATCGCCGGGCCGGCGCTGCTGGGGATGACGGGAGTAGGCTTCACCTTCGCATCCGCCGGCATCGGCGGCGCACTCACCCTTGCGGGGATGCTGGCCCTCAACGCGCTCATACCGCCGCCGACGCAGGGCCAGCAGACATCGGACGTCGCCAGCTCCCAGACCTACTCGATCGAGGGCGCCAGCAACACGGCGACCATCTTCGCCCCGGTGCCGCTGGTGCTCGGCCGGCATCGCTTCACCCCGCGGCTGGCAGCACCCTGGCGGACGCAGCTCGACGGCGACGACGAGTACCTGTTCGGGCTGCTCTGCTGGGGCTACGGCCCGGCCTCGGTGACCGACATCAAGATCGGCGAGACCCCGATAGAGCGCTTCCAGGGCGTCACGCTGGAGCACTACTTCGGCGACCAGCTGACCAGCCCGACCTTCGCCAACTACCCCAACCAATTCGTTCAGGCCTCGGTCGGGGCCCTCTTGAGCTCAGGCGTCAGGCATGTCCGGGCGACCGACACCGACACGCTGGTGGCGGTGCTCGAGTTCCAGTTCCGCCGCGGTGCGATCAAATACTCGGCCTCGACCGGCGATGCGCTCGGCGTCGAGGTCAGCCTCGCCTACCGCTACCGCCTGGTCGGGGCGGTGCCGTGGTCGGCCGACGTCCCGTTCGGGATGGCCGGCAAGCAGGCCTCGCCCAAGCGCCGCGCGATCTGGGTCGCCCTGCCGGGGGCCGGAACATACGAGTTCGAGGTCCGCCGGATCAGCGGCAATGCCGCGAACGACAGCACCATCGATGCGGTCCATTGGGAGGGCATCCAGTCCATCGCCGCCGGCAGCCCCGTGGTGGGCGTCCAGGGCATGGTGTTCACCTCGGTCAAGATCAAGGCGACCGACCAGCTCAACGGGGTCATCCGCGACCTCAGCGGCACCGTGCAGGCCTATGGCGCCGCCTGGAACGGCGCCGCATGGGTCTACGGCCCGACCCGCAACCCGGCGGCCCTGTTCCGCCGGCTGCTGCAGGGCACGTCGATCCGCAAGCCGGTGCCGGACGACCGGCTAGACCTCGCCCAGCTCCAGCACTGGTCGGACTATTGCGCGGCGAACGGCCTGACCTGCGACTACGTGTTCGACCGCGAGATGTCGGTGATCGAGGCGCTGCGGATCATCTGCGCCTGCGGCCACGCCCGGCCGACCCGCGCCGGCGG
>JBGAKU010000355.1:0-4566 GCA_044224255.1 Geminicoccaceae bacterium | reverse complement strand
TGCCCCACAGGACCTTGACCACGTTCCAGCCGGCACCGCGGAAGATCCCCTCCAGCTCCTGGATGACCTTGCCGTTGCCGCGCACCGGCCCGTCCAGCCGCTGCAGGTTGCAGTTGATCACGAACACCAGATTGTCGAGCTTCTCGCGCCCGCCCAGCGAGATCGCCCCCAGGCTCTCCGGCTCGTCGGTCTCGCCGTCGCCGAGGAACGCCCACACCTTGCGGTTGGCCGTGTCGGCGAGCCCGCGGCCGTGCAGGTACTTCAGGAACCGCGCCTGGTAGATCGCCATCAACGGCCCCAGGCCCATCGAGACGGTCGGGAACTGCCAGTAGTCCGGCATCAGCCACGGATGCGGGTAGGAGCTCAGCCCCTTGCCGTCGACCTCCTCCCGGAACTCCAGCATCCGCTCCTCGCTCAGCCGGCCCTCGAGGAAGCTGCGCGCATAGATCCCCGGCGAGGAATGGCCCTGGATGTAGATCAGGTCGCCGCCATGGCCCTCGCTCGGTGCGTGCCAGAAATGCATGAAGCCGGTGTCGTAGAGCAGGGCCGAGGACTGGAAGCTGGCGATGTGCCCGCCCAGCTCGGAGCTCTCCTTGTTGGCGCGGAGCACGATCGCCACCGCGTTCCAGCGGATGTAGCTCCGGATCCGGTGCTCGATCGCCCGGTCGCCCGGATGCGGCGTCTCGCGCTCCGGCGGGATCGTGTTCAGATAGGGCGTGCTCGCCGAGTAGGGCACCGCCGCCCCGCTCGCCCGCGCCGCCTGCATCAGCTCGCCCAGCAGAAACTGCGCCCGCTCCGCCCCCTCAAACGCCAATACCGACCCCAACGCCTCACGCCACTCCCGCGTCTCAATGGGATCGCTGTCGGCTACGCGGTCCATCGTTCCTCTCCCTGCTCACTGCGCGCGATCACCGGCAACGTGCCCCGACCGCATCGGCCCCCGTTGGCACGGCCGAGGCCGGACCTCAATCCGTCAATATCGCACACCGCCGGGCACGACGGTCGCGGCCTCCGTCCGGGGCGCCCGATCCGGTCGCTTCAGGCCCCGCGTCAGCTCGCGCAAGCGCGCCTCGTCGAACGTCTCGACCTGAAGCAGCTCGCGCGCCGCGCTCTCGAGCAGCGCCCGATTGGCGGCGAGCAGGGTCAGGGTGGCCGCGAAGGCCCGGTCGATCAGGCTCCGCACGGCAAGATCGATCTCGCGCGCGGTATCCTCGCTGAATCGGCGCTCCATGTAGCCCTGTCCGGGCAGCGGCTGGAGGAACGGGCTGCGCTCGACGTCGTAGGCCACGGGCCCGAGCTTCTCGTCCATGCCGTAGCGGGCGACGATGGAGCGCGCGATGTCGGTCGCGCGGACGAGATCGTCCGCCGCACCGGTCGAGAAGTGGTCGTAGATGAGCTTCTCGGCCGCTCGCCCGGCCAGGACCACCTCGATCTTGTCCTCCAGCTCCTCGCGGGTCATCAGATAGCGGTCCTCGGTCGGCCGCTGGATCGTGTAGCCCAAGGCCCCGATGCCGCGCGGGATGATCGACACCTTGTGCACGGCCTCGCTGCCGCCCAGGGCGATCCCGACCAGCGCGTGGCCCATCTCGTGGTGCGCCACGATCTCGCGCTCCTTCGGATTCAGGATCCGGTTGCGCTTCTCCAGACCGGCGACCATGCGCTCGATCGCCTGGGTGAAATCCTCCATGGCCACCGTCGGCGCCTTGCGGCGGGTGGCGAGCAACGCCGCCTCGTTGACCAAGTTAGCGAGATCGGCACCGGTGAAGCCCGTGGTCATCGCGGCGACCTGGTCGAGCTGCACGTCGGGCCCGAGCCTGATCTTGCGCGCGTGCACCGCGAGAATCTGCTCGCGGCCCCTGCGGTCGGGCCGGTCGACGAGGACCTGGCGATCGAAGCGGCCGGCACGCAGCAGAGCCGGGTCGAGGATCTCCGGCCGGTTGGTGGCGCCCAGCAGGACCACGCCCTCCGACGGATCGAAGCCGTCCAGCTCGGTCAGCAGCTGGTTCAGGGTCTGCTCGCGCTCGTCGTTGCCGCCGGCCTGAGCGAAGGCGGCACGGGCGCGGCCCAGCGCGTCGAGCTCGTCGATGAAGATGATGGCGGGCTTGGCCTTGCGGGCCTGCTCGAACAGGTCGCGCACGCGCGCCGCCCCCACACCCACGAACATCTCGATGAACTCGGAGCCGGAGATCGAGAAGAACGGTACCCCGGCCTCACCGGCCACCGCCTTGGCGAGCATGGTCTTGCCGGTACCCGGCGGGCCGACGAGCAGGATGCCCTTCGGCATCCGGGCGCCGAGCATGCCGTATTCCTTGGGGTTCTTCAGGAACTCGACCACCTCGACCAGCTCGGCCTTGGCCTCGTCGACGCCGGCCACATCGGCGAAGCTCACCTTGGTCTGCTTCTCGACGTAGATCTTCGCGCGCGAACGGCCCACCGACATAAGGCCGCCCAGACCCTGCCGCTCGGCGAAGCGGCGGAACACGAAGGCCCAGATCGCGAAGAAGATCACGATCGGCACGAGCCAGGACAGGACGGTGTTGAGGAAGGTGTTCTCGACCACCCCTTCGAAGCGGACGCCCGCCCCCGCCAGCTCCTGCGCCACGGCCGGGTCCACCCTGGCCGCGACGAACTGGGACTTGCCGTCGACCGGATTCTTGAACGTGCCCCGCACGAACTGATCGCCGATCTGCACGTCGTCGATCTTGCCGTCGCGGACATAGGCGAGGAACTGCGAGTAGGGGATCTGCTCGGTCTCGCGCGCCGTCTGCCACCAGTTCTGGATCAGCACGATCAGCCAGACGGCGACGAACGCATACCAGAGATGAAGGCGGGTCCGCTTGTCCATCATCACGCTCCGCTGCGACTCGGCCGGCGCCGTGCGAGCCCGGAACGCCGCGCCCTCACCCGATGCACGGGAGCGTCCGCCCCGTAAAGCGCAGCTCGACCGCTAGAGGAGCTGCTCCAGATCCTGGACGCTGGCGAGAACCCGGTCCGCCAGCGGTGCCAGCGCGTCCGCCGGCATGGCACCCGTGAGCACCGCGACCGCCTGCGCGCAACCGGCATGGCGCGCCATCATCAGGTCGGCTGGCGTGTCGCCGACGACGACCACCTCGCCCGGCTCCAGACCGCAGGCGGCGCAGAAGGCCAGCGCCATGCCGGGCGCCGGCTTGGCGCCATGCCCGGCGTCGGCGCCGATCACGAAGTCCATCTGGCCGGCGATCCCGATATGGCGCAGATGGGCGTGCGCGATGGCGGTGTCGTCCATGGTCGCCACCCCGAGGACGAGGCCACGCCCCCGCAGGCGGGACAGCAGCGCGGCGAGATCACCCACGGGCTGTGGCGGATAGCGCCCGACATCCGCGAAGTGGCGCAGGACGACCTCGAGCACGTCGATCCTCCCTGCGATTTCGGGGCTCGCATGCCAAGCCGCGGCGATGGCCGCGTTGGTCTCCCAAAGCAGGGGGCTGTCCGGAGCGAACTCGGCGCGGGCCACGTCGTAGCCCTGCCGGGCCAGGATGGCCGCCGCCAGAGGCGCTCCGCCGCCGAGACGCTGGGCGAGCTCATCGGCCACGCCACGATAGGCCGGAACCCAGGTCGCCCGGAAGTCGATCAGGGTGCCGTCCTTGTCGAAGAGGATGCCCCTCGGCCGCAGTGTCGTCATGGTGTCGGTCACATGTTTGTCAGGCGCCCGCGGCCACGCGGACATTGCGTGGTCGCGACAGCCGTGTAGGGAGTCCGGCAATGGCTGCGGGCAATCGTGTGGGCGCGGCCGATCATGGGAGAAGCGCGGATGCTCCTGAAGTCGTTGCTGTTCCCCGTTGCCGCCCTGGCCCTGCTGGGCGCCGGCGCTGTCGCCGCCCAGGACATCTACAAGGAGCGCGAGGCCCTCATGAAGGGCTTCGGCAAAGAGATGGGCGTGGTCAAGGGCGTCGTCACCGAGGGCAAGGGCACGCTGCCCGACGTCGTCGCCGCCGCCAAGGTCATCGAGGCCGGCGTGCCCAAGATCCCGTCGATGTTTCCGCCGGGGACGAATGCCGGCGAGAGCGAGGCGCTGCCGGTGATCTGGGAGAAGTGGCCCGATTTCGAGGCGCGTGCCAAGAACGCAGACGAGCTGGTCGCCAAGCTCGAGCAGGCCGCAGCCTCCGGTGATCAGGCGGCGACGCTGGCCGCGTTTGCCGACCTGGGCAAGAACGGCTGTGGCGGCTGTCACGAGACCTTCCGCAAGAAGAAGTCCTGACGCGTCGCGTGCGCGTCACCATCCTGACGCTCGCCGTGAGCATGGCCCTGGTGGGAACGGCCGCCAGGGCAGCCGATTCCAAGGGCGAGCTGCTGTTCCATATCGGCGGCTGCACGAACTGCCATACCGCGAAGGACGGGGCGATGCTCGCGGGCGGCGATCCGATCGCCACGCCGTTCGGCAATTTCATCGCGCCGAACATCACGCCCGATCCCGAGACGGGCATCGGCCGCTGGTCGCTCGAGGACTTCGTCCGGGCCATGCGCGAGGGCCGTGATCCGGCCGGCCGACCACTCTATCCGGCATTTCCGTACACCTCCTACACGCGG
>JBGAKU010000023.1:0-34085 GCA_044224255.1 Geminicoccaceae bacterium | reverse complement strand
TTCGGGATGACCGCACTCCTCGTGGTCCTCGCACTGCGCGGCTATCTCGAGACCGGCGACGATCATGTCGACGGCCCGGCCCGCGATCCGGAGGGCGAGGCGTGAGCCACTGGATCATCGTGCCCGTGGTCCTGCCCGCGATTGTGGCCCCGTTCATCGTCGCCGCGGCGCGCCACGACATCGTCCTCCAGCGTGTGATCGGCATCGCGGCCTGTGCGGCCTTGCTCGCGGTGACGGTCGGCCTGTTCGCGCTCGCCTCCGACGGCGCCATCCGGCCCTATGCGTTGGGCGACTGGCCGCCGCCCTTCGGCATCGTGCTCGTCCTCGACCGGCTTTCCGCGCTGATGCTCCTGCTCACGGCGGTGCTGGCGCTGGTCGTCGCGATCTATGCCGCGCAGGGTTGGGACCGGCGCGGCCGCCATTTCCACGCTTTGTTCCAGTTCCAGCTCATGGGGCTGAACGGCGCCTTCCTGACCGGCGACCTGTTCAATCTGTTCGTCTTCTTCGAGGTGCTGCTGATCGCCTCCTACGGCCTGATGCTACACGGCGCCGGTGCGCGGCGGATCGGCGAGGGCCTGAAATACGTCGCGATCAACCTCGCCGGCTCGACCCTGTTCCTGTTCGCGGTCGGCCTGCTCTATGCGCTGACCGGCACCCTCAACATGGCCGACCTCGCCGTGAAGGTGCCGCTCGTGCCGCCGTCCGACCTGGCGCTGCTGCGGCTGGGGGCGGCCCTGCTCCTGATCGTGTTCGCGATCAAGGGTGCCCTGGTGCCGCTGCATCTCTGGCTGCCCGGGACCTACTCCGCAGCCTCGCCGCCGGTGGCCGCGCTCTTCGCGATCATGACCAAGGTCGGTGCCTATGCCATCCTGCGCGTCTACGTCCTGATCTTCGGTGGCGGTGCTGGGGCGGCGGCGTGGCTGGCCGAGCCCTGGGTGCTGCCCGCCGCCGGGCTGACGCTGGCGCTGGGCATGATCGGGGTGCTCGGTGCGCGCACGCTGACGGCGCTCGCGGTCTACGCGCTGATCGGCTCGGTCGGGACCCTTCTGCTCGCCGTGGGCCTGTTCGATGAGACCGGGGCGGCCGCGGCACTCTACTATCTCGTGCACAGCACGCTCGCCGGTGCTGCCCTGTTCCTGCTCGCCGACCTCGTGTCCCACCGCCGCGGCGGTGCCGGGGATCGGCTGGTCGCGGCACCGCCGTTCGCCCAGCTCGATCTGCTCGCCGGCCTGTTCTTCCTCGCCGCCATCGCCGCCGTCGGCATGCCGCCGCTCTCCGGCTTCGTCGGCAAGCTCCTGATCCTCGACGCCCTCACCGTCCGGCCGGGCTGGCCGTGGCTGTGGGCGCTGGTGCTGGGCGGCAGCCTCATGGCGCTGGTTGGCTTCGGTCGCGCCGGCAGCCTCGTGTTCTGGAAATGCCTCGCGGACAAGGGCGAGCCCGAGCCCGACCGGCCGCGCCACGATACCGTGGGGATCGTCGCCACCTCCGCGCTGGTCGCGGCGCCGGTGCTGCTGGCGCTGTTCGCCGGCCCAGCGATGTCGGCGATGGAGGCCACCGCACTCCAGCTCTTTACCCCCGAGCGCTACATCGAGGCGGTGCTCGGGAGTGGCGTCCGTGTCGCCGGGGCGATGCCATGACTCGTCGGCTGCTGCCGCATCCGCGCCTGACGCTGTTCGTGGCGGTGATCTGGCTCGGCCTTGCCAATGAGATCAGCATCGGCACGCTCGTGATGGGGCTGGTGCTGGGCTTGGTCCTGCCCGTCCTCACCGGCCCGTTCTGGCCCGATGCGCCGCGCCTGCGCGCTCCTCTGAAGATCCTCGACTATTTTTGCGTCGTCGCCTGGGACATTGTGCTCGCTAACCTGCAGGTGGCGCGCCTGATCCTGTTCGTCCCGGCCGATCGGCTGCGCTCCAGGTTCGTGACGATCCCGCTCGACCTCCGCACGCCCGAGGCGATCACGGTGCTCGCCGGGACCATCACCATGACGCCGGGCACGCTCAGCGCGGAGCTGTCCGCGGATGGCCGCTCGCTGCTGGTGCACGGGCTCGACGTGCCCGACCCCGACGGCCTGGTGGCCGAGATCAAGTCGCGCTACGAGGCGCGCCTCCTGGAGATCTTCCCATGATCCATGCCGCGGTGGTGGTCGGGACCTGGGCCGTCGCAGCGGCGATGCTGCTCAACCTCTACCGGCTGGCCAGAGGGCCGGACGTCGCCGACCGGATCCTCGCCCTGGACACGCTCTCGGTGAACGCGGTGGCGCTGATCGTGCTGATCAACATCGCGATGGGCTCCGATCTCTATTTCGAGGCGGCGCTGCTGATCGCCATGATCGGCTTCGTCGGCACCGTCGCCTTCTGCAAGTACGTCCTGCGCGGCGACGTGATCGAGTGAGCCCGATGCTCGAGTTCCTGGCTGAGCTGGTCATCGCGCTGCTGATCCTGGCAGGCAGCTTCTTCCTGTTCGTGGGCTCCTTGGGCCTCGCCAGGCTGCCGAGCCTGATGCAGCGTCTGCACGCCCCGACCAAGGCCGCGACCCTGGGGGCGGGCGGCGTGCTGCTCGCCTCGGCATTCTATTTCTGGCTGCAGCGTGGCTACCCGTCCTACCAAGAGCTGCTGATCGGCGTGTTCCTGTTCATGTCGGCGCCGATCACCGCCCACATGCTGGCGAAGGTGAACCTGCTGCGCCGTGCGCGCGAGGCCAAGGCCCTGCCGCCGACCGGGCGCGAGGTCGGCTGGGCGGTGCTCGAAGGTGCACGGGACGACTGAAGCCCCTGCCGGCGGCGCGGGCGCCTTCCGCATCCTCCCGGTGCGTGCGCCCGGCGATCTTGCCGAGGCGGCGCGGCTGTTCGAGGCCTATGCCGCGTCCTTGGACATCGACCTCGCCTTCCAGGATTTCACGGGCGAGCTCGCCGGGCTGCCGGGCAAATACGCGCCGCCCGCCGGCGAGCTGCTTCTGGCGCGCGGCGTGGACGGCGAGCCCCTGGGCTGCGTCGCATTGCGGCCGTTCGCCCCGGGCGAGGTGTGCGAGCTCAAGCGGCTCTACGTCGTGCCCGCGGCGCGGGGGTCGGGCCTGGGTCGCGCCCTGGTGAATGCCGTTCTGCGTGCGGCGGAGCGGATCGGCTATCGCGAGATGTGGTTGGACACGCTGCCTTCCATGGTGGAGGCTGTCGCGCTGTACCGGCGGGCCGGATTCGAGACCATAGCGCCCTACTACCACAACCCGATCGTCGGCGCGGTGTTCCTGGGGCGCAAGCTCGCCCCCAGCCCGGATGGAGCGTGATGATCCTGATCGGCCAGTTCGATTCCCCGTTCGTACGTCGCGTCGGCATCGCGCTGCGGCTCTACGGCATCTCGTTCGAGCATCGCCCCTGGTCGACCTTCAGCGATGGCGAGAAGATCGTCCCCTACAATCCCCTGCGCCGCGTCCCGACCCTGGTGCTCGACGACGGCGAGGCGCTGCTCGAGAGCTTCGTCATCCTGGACCATCTCGACGAGCTGGTCGGGCCGGACCGGGCGCTGATCGCGCGCGAGGGGGCCGCCCGACGACGCGCCCTGCGCGTCTGCGCCCTCGGCACCGGCCTCGCCGACAAGGGCGTCAGCCTGTTCTACGAGCGCGCCCTGCATCCGGAGCCGTCGCAGACCTGGATCGACCGCTGTACCGCGCAGATCGGCGAGGTCCTGGCCGTGCTCGAGCGCGAGCGGGTGACGGCGCCCGGCACCTGGTGGTTCGGCGAGACGATCGGTCATGCCGACATCGCGGTCGGCTGCGCGCTCAGGTTCGTCCGTGACGTCCATGGCGCGAGCGTCGATCTGGGGCGCTACCCCGCACTAACGGCGCATTCGGCGCGATGCGAGGCGCTGCCCGTCTTTGCCGAGATCTCGCAGCCTTTCGTGCCGCCGGCCTGAGGGCGACCGCGGCTTGCCAGGAATGGTCGCGCCGTGGAGTGTGTGGGCGGAGGTGAGGGGAGGTCCCTATTGAGCGAGCCGACCAATCATCGTCCCGCCGACGCGGCGCAGCTGCGCGAGCTGGTCGCTTGGGCCGTGGCCGAGGAGCGACCGCTCGAGATCGCGGGCAATGGCACCAAGCGCATCGTCGGCCGCCCGGTCGAGGCCGAGCACCGGGTGAGCGTCCAGGCGCTGTCGGGGATCACGCTCTACGAGCCCGACGAGCTGGTGATGTCGGCGCTGGCGGGAACGAAGCTGGCCACGATCGAGGCCGAGCTCGCGGAGCGCGGACAGGAGTTGATGTTCGAGCCGGCCGATTGGGGGCTCCTCCTCGGCGTCGCTCCCGAATCGCAGACGATCGGCGGCGTGTTCGCGGCCAATGTCGCGGGCCCGCGGCGGGTCAAGGCGGGTGCTGCGCGCGACCATCTGCTCGGCCTGCACTGCGTCACCGGCCACGGCCAGGAGATCAAGACCGGCGGCCGTGTGGTGAAGAACGTCACCGGCTACGATCTGTGCAAGCTGCTGGCGGGCTCCTGGGGCACCCTGGCGGTGATGACCCAGGTGACCTTCAAGGTCATGCCGCGCTGCGAGGCTTCGGCCACGCTGCTGGTGACCGGGGGCGGCGAGGCCGCGCTGCTGGGCGTGCTGCGGGCGGCGATGGGCAGCCCGTGCGAGGTGTCCGGCGCAGCACTCCTGCCGCCGCTTGCCGCCGGGCGCTCACAGGTGCGGGCGCTGCGCCGGCACGCCCGCGCCACCGCCGCCATCCGGCTTGAGGGCTTCGGGCCGTCCGTCGCCTATCGGCTGGACCTGCTGAAGAAGCTCCTGGCCGGGCCCGGCTTCGAGTTCGCGGCACTCGAGGGCGACGACACGCGCACCTTGTGGCGCGAGATCCGCGACGTGCGGCTGATCCACCCCGAGCGCATGCTCTGGCGCCTGTCGGTGCCGCCGGCGGCGGCGAGCGAACTCGTCGACTGGACCGCCTCGGTCACCAGCGAGCGCCTGTTCGACTGGGCCGGCGGCCTGATCTGGCTGGCGCCCAAGGACGACTGGGCGCGCGACGCAGGTACCATCCGCGAGGCGCTGGCCGGCCGCAGCGGGCACGCGACCTTGATGCGCGCGCCGAGCTGGCTGCGGCTGGAGGCCGCGCCGTTCGAGCCGCAGCCACTGGCACTGCGCGCGCTCACCGAGCGGGTCAAGCGCAGCTTCGATCCGCATGGCGTGCTGAATCCGGGCAGGATGTATGCCGGCATCTGACTTGCGGTCGCGCACGACTTCGCGCTTTAAGCGAGAAGCATTACACCGGAGTGCTCGCACGGATGCTTCGTCTTCATCACGTGCCGCTGTGCCCGTTCTGCCGCAAGATCCGCATCGCCCTGCGTGAGAAAGGGCTGGTCGCGGACCTGGTCGAGGTCCAGCCCTGGGAGCATCCCGACGATCTCCTGCGTCTGAACCCGGCCTCGGAAGCGCCCGTGCTGGTCGATGGCGATCAGGTGGTCTGCGACAGCCAGGCGATCAGCGACTATCTTGAGGAGGCCTATCCCGAGACCCCGCAGCTCGGCCAGAGCGTGGCGCAGCGGGCCGAGACGCGGCGGCTGGTCGCCTGGTTCGACACCAAGTTCAATCGCGAGGTGACCGAGCTGCTCTGGCGCGAGCGTATGATCAAGCGCTGGGCCAAGCGCGGCTTCCCACGCTCGGAGGTGATGCGCGAGGGCTCGCAGAACATCCGCTTCCATCTGACCTACATCGACTATCTCTACCAACAGCGGAAATGGCTGGCCGGCGATGCCATGACGCTGGCGGACATCGCGGCGGCTGCACATCTGTCGGTTCTCGACTATATGGGCGACGTGCCGTGGGACGCGGCACCCGGTGCGCGCGACTGGTACGCCAAGATGAAGTCGCGCCCGTCCATGCGGCCGGTCCTGATGGACCGGCTGGTCGGCCTCAAGCCGCCCGCGCATTACGACGATCCGGATTTCTGACCAACCCGCCGACCACGCGTCGTCGCTAGCGGCCGCAGGACTGAGCATGCCGACCTATCGCTCCCGCACCACCACCCACGGCCGCAACATGGCCGGTGCCCGCGGCCTCTGGCGCGCCACCGGGATGAAGAACTCGGATTTCGGCAAGCCGATCATCGCGGTCTCCAACTCGTTCACCCAGTTCGTGCCGGGCCACGTCCATCTGAAGGACCTCGGTCAGCTCGTGGCGCGGTCGATTGAGGCTGCCGGCGGCGTGGCCAAGGAATTCAACACCATCGCGGTCGACGACGGCATCGCGATGGGCCACGACGGCATGCTCTATTCGCTGCCCAGCCGCGAGCTGATCGCGGATGCGGTCGAGTACATGGTCAATGCCCATTGCGCCGACGCGATGGTGTGCATCTCCAACTGCGACAAGATCACCCCCGGCATGCTGAACGCCGCGATGCGGCTCAACATCCCGGTCGTGTTCGTCTCCGGCGGACCGATGGAGGCCGGCAAGGCCAGGGTGAAGGGGGAGATCCGCGCCCTGGATCTGGTCGACGCCATGGTCGCGGCCGCGGACGACAACTATTCGGACAGCGAGATCGCCACCATCGAGGAGGCGGCCTGCCCGACCTGCGGCTCCTGCTCGGGCATGTTCACCGCCAACTCGATGAACTGCCTGACCGAGGCCCTGGGGCTGAGCCTGCCAGGCAACGGCTCGGTGCTCGCGACACACGCCGACCGCAAGCGCCTCTTCCAGGAGGCGGGGCGCCTGATCGTCGAGCTGGCGAAGCGCCACTACGAGCAGAACGACCCCTCCGTGCTGCCGCGGGCGATCGCGACCAAGGCGGCGTTCGAGAACGCCATGGCGCTCGACATCGCCATGGGCGGCTCGACCAACACCGTGCTGCACATCCTGGCCGCCGCCTACGAGGGCGGGGTCGACTTCACCATGGACGACATCGACGCGCTCAGCCGCAAGGTGCCGGTCCTGTGCAAGGTAGCCCCCGCCAAGTCGGACGTGCACATGGAGGACGTGCATCGGGCCGGCGGCATCATGGCGATCCTGGGGCAGCTCGATCGTGCCGGCCTGATCCATCGCGAGGCCGCCACCGTCCATGCCGCGACCCTCGGCGACGCGCTGGACCGCTGGGACGTCAGCCGCACCAATGCGGAGGAGGTGCAGGAGTTCTTCAAGGCAGCACCCGGCGGCGTGCGGACGACCCAGGCCTTCTCGCAGGCCAACCGCTTCACCGAGCTCGATCTAGACCGCCGCAGCGGGGTGATCCGCGCGCCCGAGCATCCGTTCTCGAAGGACGGCGGCCTCGCTGTGCTCAAGGGCAACTTGGCACTCGACGGTTGCATCGTGAAGACGGCCGGCGTCGACGAGTCGATCCTTAAGTTCTCCGGCCCGGCGCGGGTGTTCGAGAGCCAGGACGAGGCGGTCCGAGGCATCCTCGACAACATCATCAACCCGGGCGACGTCGTGCTGATCCGGTACGAGGGCCCGCGTGGCGGCCCGGGGATGCAGGAGATGCTCTATCCGACCAGCTACCTGAAGTCGAAGGGCCTGGGTAAAGCCTGCGCGCTGGTCACCGACGGCCGCTTCTCCGGCGGCTCCTCGGGCCTGTCGATCGGCCATGTCTCGCCGGAGGCGGCCGAGGGAGGGGCGATCGGCCTGGTGCGCGAGGGCGACATCATCGAGATCGACATCCCCGCCCGCTCGATCCGCCTCGCGGTCGGCGAGGAGGAGCTGACGCAGCGCCGCGAGGAGCAGGACAAGCTCGGCTGGAAGCCGGCCTATCAGCGGCCGCGCAAGGTGACCCGGGCGCTCAAGGCCTATGCCGCCTTCGTCACCTCGGCGGCGCGTGGGGCCGTGCGCGATTTGGGGGAGCTGGAGTAGGCGCCGCTCAGGCTGCCCACCACCAGCGCATCGCGACGACGGTCCCGACGCCGACCAGGATCAGCGCGGCGCTGGCCAGGAGCACCGGACGCCGGAGCTCGGGACCGCCGAGGCTCACGACCATGCCGGCCTTGACCACGGTGTTGCTCAGCGCGGCCAGGGTGATCGCCGTGGCCGCCACCGGCACGGAGTTGGAGCGCGCATAGTCGGCCATCGACAGAGTGATCGCGTCGACGTCGGTGAGCCCGGCCAAGGTCGCGAGCGCATAGATGCCGCCGCCCGGGAAGTAGTGCTGCGCCAGCTTCACCAGCAGCAGCACGGCGGCGAACAGCAGGCCGAACTTGACCGCGGAGGTCAGACTGAACGGATTCTTGAGCGGCACGTCTTCCGCCGAGGTGGCCTTGTCGCTCTGCCGGTAGAGCAGCCATGCGGCAACGAGCGCCACGAGCCCCATCGCGACGAAGGGCGGCAGGAGCGGCAAGAGCAGGTCGCGGTTCACGGCCAGCACCATCACCAGCACGCGCGCGAACATGACGGTCCAGGCGACGAGAATGCCGCAGGCGAGAGAGGCCGAGGCGCGCGGCTCGTCGCGCCCGCGCTTAGCGAAGGAAAGCGTCACGGCGGTCGAGGAGACGAGGCCGCCGGTGACGCCGGTGAGCACGGTGCCGCGCCCCGAGCCCAGCCAGCGCGTCGCGACATAGCCGACCAAGGACAGGCTCGAGATCAGGATCACGAGCAGCCAGAGCTTGTAGGGGTTGAGCGCGTCCCACGGGTCGAGGGTGCGGTCGGGCAGGAGCGGCAGGATGATGAAGGTGGCGATCAGGAGGCGCAGGCCAGCGAACACGTCGTCCCAACCGAGCTTGCCGACCAGGCCGTGCAGCGGCTGCTTGTAGGCGAGCACGGCGGCCATGACGACGCCGAGGCCGATCGCGAGCTCGCGGTGGCCCATCATGGTCATGGCGCCGAGCAGGCAGACGATCACCGCCGCGATCTCGGTGGTGAGCCCGAACGAGTCGGGCTTTGCCCTGCCGATCAGCCAGTAGCCGGCGAGCACGAGGGCGCTGACGGACAGCATGGTCGCGATCAGCATCCAGGGGACCGCGTCGCCGCGGGACAGATAGCCCGCCAGCGCGCCGATCATGGCGAAGAGGATGAAGGTGCGCAGACCGCCGATGCCCGGGTCGCCGTCCCCCTTGCGCTTCTCGCGCTCGACTCCGATCAAGGCGCCGATCAGCAGCGCCATGGCGAAGTCGCGGATCACCGCGAGGTCCAAGTCCCCGAGCATGACGAATGTTTTAGCCGCGACCGATCGAGCCACCAAGGCCAGGATGATTCGCGAGCGCGCGCGGATGCTCGATCTGGGCCCGGTGCGGTTCGGGCCGGCCGCGTTGCCCGGGGAGGTGGCCGACCGCTATCGCCGAGCGCTGGCGAATGGGCATCACGGCACGATGTCCTGGCTCGCGCGCGACCCGGGCCGGCGGGCCTCCCCGGACGGGCTGTGGCCCGCTGCGCGCACGGCGATCGTCTGCGCCCTGAACTACGGGCCGGAGCACGACCCGCTGGGCGAGCTCGAGCTGGCCGACCGGGGCTATGTCTCGGTCTATGCCCGCCACCGCGACTATCACGACGTGCTGAAGGGCCGGCTGAAGGAGCTGGCGGGCTGGCTCGCGGCGCGGTTCGCGGCCGAGGTCAAGGTGTTCGTGGACACCGCCCCGATCTTGGAGAAGCCGCTGGCCCAGCGTGCCGGGGTCGGCTGGCAAGGCAAGCACACCAATCTCGTCAGCCGCAGCCACGGCTCCTGGCTGTTCCTGGGCGAGATCCTGACCGATCTCGACCTGCCGGCCGACGCGCCCGAGCACGACCATTGCGGCCGCTGCCGGCGCTGCCTCGACGTCTGCCCGACCGGGGCCTTCCCGAAGCCCTACCAGCTCGACGCCCGCTTGTGCATCAGCTACCTGACCATCGAGCACAAGGGCCAGGTTCCGCGGGCGCTGCGGCCGAAGATGGGCAACCGGATCTATGGCTGTGACGACTGTCTCGCAAGTTCGCGCAAGCGACGCACGAGCTGAAGCTGCAGGCGCGTGCGGATCTGGTGGCGCCGCCGTTGGCCGAGCTCGCGAGCCTGGATGATGCGGCCTTCCGGCAGCGATTCTCGGGCAGCCCGGTCAAGCGCATCGGCCGCGACCGGCTCGTGCGCAACGTCCTGATCGCGATCGGCAACAGCGGCACGCCGGCGCTGGCCGAGGTCGCTGAGCGCCTGTTGGCCGATCCGTCGGCCCTGGTGCGCGGCGCCGCGGTCTGGGCGCTGGCGCGGCTCGTGCCGGGAGCGCGGCTGGGCGAGCTGCGCGCGGCCTATGCCGCGGACGAGCCGGACGACGAGGTACGCGAGGAATGGGCGGTGGCATGACCGGAACGCTGTTCTGCTTCGGGCTCGGCTACACGGCCGGCCATCTGGCCCGCCGGCTTGCGGCGCGGGGCTGGGAGATCCGTGGGACGTCCCGCCATCCGGAAGGGGCTGCGGCCCCTGGCTGGCGGCTGTTCGCCTTCGACCGGGACCGGCCACTGCCGCCCGAGGCGCTGGCCGGCGTGACCCATGTCCTGACCTCGATCCCACCCGACGAGGCGGGCGATCCGGTGCTCGACCGGCACGGCGCCGACCTCCGCGGCGTGCGCTGGATCGGCTGGCTCGGCACCACCGCGGTCTATGGCGACCGGCAGGGCGGCTGGGTCGACGAGGACACGCCGATCGAGCCCACGCTCGCCCGTGCCGACCGCCGGGCACGGGCGGAGGCGGCATGGCTCGCCTCGGGTCTGCCCGTGCACCTCTTCCGCCTCGCCGGGATCTACGGTCCCGGCCGCAACGCCTTCGTCAATCTCAGGCAGGGTACCGCGCGGCGGATCGTAAAGCCGGGGCAAGTGTTCTCGCGCATCCACGTCGAGGACATCGCGACCGTGCTGGAAGCCTCGATCGCCCGGCCCCGGCCCGGGGCGATCTACAATGTCTGCGACGACGAGCCGGCGCCGCCGGATCAGGTCGTGACCTACGCGGCGGAGTTGATGGGGGTCGAGCCGCCACCGACGCAGGATTACGAGACGGCCGAGCTGTCGCCGATGGCCCGTACCTTCTATCGGGACAATCGCCGCGTGCGGAACGACCGGATCAAAGCCGAGCTCGGCGTGCGGCTGGCCTATCCGAGCTATCGCGAAGGGCTGGGAGACTTGCTGGCCGTCGACGGCTGAGAGCGCTTGCGCGCCAGTCCCTATGGCTGATCTCCTACCCGGCAGCCGGGCCGCGGAGCAGCCGTGCGCTCACCTCCGCCGCCGGCGCCAGCTCGCGCACGGCCGCGATCAATGCAGCGCCGGCCTCCTCCAGTGCGTCGAGGGGCATGGGCTCGAGGCGCTCGAGCACGAACCACATCGCGGTCGAATGCGGCTCCAGCCGGGTGCGCACGCTCTGGCGCCAGTTCCAGCGCCGGCAGGTGACGCCGGCCTCGTCGCGCCAGACCACCTCGCCGGCCTCGACCGGCTCGCTGGCCGGTGCGCCGTTGCGCATGGTGGCGAAGGGCTCGCCGCCGGAGGCGACCACGAGGCGTGGGCGGCCGATATAGGCATCCAGGTCCTCGCCGCCGATCGGTACGGCGAAGCGCAGGCTCAGGGCGTTGTAGGCGTCGACCAGCCGGTTGACCGCCGGCAGCGAGTCGGCGCGCCGGCGTAGAGCCTCGGCCGAGGAGGGGGTCCGCTGCGGCTTCGCGCCGAACGCGCGGTAGGCCTCCCGCCACGCCTCGATGTGAGCGGCAGCCCAGGGTGCTGTCTGCTCCATAGCGGCCGCCGCGGCATCCGCGAGCATGGCGGCGGAAGCAGCGTCGGCCGGCCCGTTGCGGCCGCCCTGCACGGTGATGCTGAAGGCGGCGAAGTCCGGGCGCAGGCGCCAGATCGCAGGGTCGATTTCGGGCTCGAAGGCCATGGTCGCACCGGTGTAGTAAATTGACCGTCATGGTACAGGATGGCGATCCAGCGGAAATGACCGAGAATGTCAATATACTGACCGACGCAGCGGCGATGTCGCTGGCCCTGGGGCGCCGGCTCGCCGGGCTGCGGCGCGAGCGCGGCCTGTCCCTGGACAGGCTGGCGCAGGCCTCGGGCGTGAGCAAGGGGATGCTGGTGCAGATCGAGGCCGGCCGGGCCAACCCGTCGATCGCCACCATGTGCCGTGCCGCGGCGGGGTTGGGGGTCGCGGTCGCGGAGCTGCTGGAGCTGGACGCAGCACCCAGCCGGGTTCGTGTCGTGCCGCCCGATTCGGGTGCCGTGCTGTGGCGTGGCCCGAAGGGCGGCAGCGCGCGGCTGCTCGTGGGCTCGACCGGGCCGGACATGCTCGAGCTGTGGGCGTGGGAGCTGCATCCGGGCGAGCGGCACGATTCGGAGCCGCACCCTGCCGGCACCGTCGAGCTGCTGGAGGTGCACGAAGGCACGCTGGCCCTGGTCGTCGCAGGGCAGACCCACCATGTCCCGCCCGGTGGCGCCGCGCTGGCGGCCACGGACCGGGCGCACGCTTATGCCTGCGAGGGTGAGGCGCCGGTCCGCTGGACGATGGCGGTGCACGAGCCGCATCAGCGGCGGACAGGGAGGACAGCCGAATGAGCGAAGATACGATCACCTTTTACCACGCGGCGCCGTCGCGCGGCGCGATCGTGCGCTGGATGCTCGAGGAGGTGGGGGCACCCTACCGGGTCGAGCTGCTCGACCTGACCAGGAACGGGCAGAAGAGCCCCAGCTACCTCGCGCTCAATCCCATGGGCAAGGTGCCGGCGATCGTGCATCGCGGCGTGGTGGTCACCGAGGCCGTGGCGATCTGCTGCTACCTCGCGGACGCTTTCCCGGCGGCCGGCCTGGCACCCGCGATCGGCGAGCCTTTGCGCGGCCCCTACCTGCGCTGGTCGATCTTCGAGGCCAGTGCTTTGGAGCCCGCGATCATCGACCGGATGCTGCAGCGCCCACCCGGGCGGCCGGGTGCCCTGGGCTACGGCGACTTCGACACCACCATGAACGTGGTCGCGCAAGCGGTCACGCCTGGGCCCTACCTCCTGGGCGAGCGCTTCTCGACCGCGGACGTGCTCATCGGCTCGGCCCTGCGCTGGGGTACCATGGTGAGTGTCGTGCCGGAGCGACCCGAGTTCGCCGCCTATCTTGGCCGGCTGGCCGAGCGCCCGGCCTTGCAGCGGGCCATGGCCAAGGACCAGGAGCTCATGGCCCGCTCCGGCGGTGCGTGATCTTCAGCTTTCCGTGACCTGAGCTAAACCCACGCCAGATAGTAGCGTATCCGAACGAGCCTGGCGTGTCGCCTGCCTCGGTGCGCACGGATACCAGCGCCCCGGCGCTGCCGACGAATGCCCCGGGCGACTGCGGCGTGCGTCTTGGTTCGGTCGTGGAGCCTACGATCCGCCAGAAAGCAGACCTCTTCCCGCGCTGGTGGACTTGATCCAGATCAATGCGCGCCGTCGCGCTCCATGCCATCCGAGCAGCAGGCTCGAGTCTCGGCAGGAGGGGCAGCGATGGCCACCTACACAGTGACGACGACCGCCGACGCGGTCGATCCCTCGGACGGCCAGCTCAGCCTGCGCGAGGCCCTGGCACAGGCGGATTCCGATCCAGCCACTGCCGACACGATCGACTTCGATACTGCGGTGCAAGGTGGCCGAATCGTGCTTGCGGGGAGCCAGCTGACGATAGGCTCGGACGTGACGATCGATGGCGGGGCGGGCGTCACGCTTGACGCCAACCAACAGAGCCGGGTGCTGCTCGTGCAAGGTGGGGATACAGCCGCAACGCTCGCCCATTTGACGGTCACGCATGGAAATGTCGGGTTTGACAATGCTGGCGGCGGCGGGGTTCGGGCCGAAGCCGGAACGACACTGACGTTGGACCGGACAACTGTCGTTGAGAACCAGGGCGGCACTGCTGACGGTGCTGGAATCTACGCGGATACCGTCCACCTGATCGAAAGTGTGGTCGCGGACAATTCAACGGGCGGCTTTGGCCGCGGCGGAGGGATCAGGGCGCACGCAGCGACACTTACCGACAGTGAGGTCAGGGACAATGGAGCGCTTTACGGGGGCGGCGTCTACGCTGACACGGTGATTCTCACCGGCAGCACGATCAATGATAACCACGCGGGCAGCGCATTCTTGGGCAGGGGGGGAGGTATCTCGGCATTATCGGTAACTCTTACCAACAGCACGATCGTCCACAATGAAGCCGGTGATACGGGTGGCGGAATTTCGGCTGGTTCGGTTACGATCGCTAACAGCACGGTAAGCGGCAATACGGCAACAAGCCCGCGGTTCACCTATGGCAGCGGTGGGGTCTACGCGAATGAACTATCGGTTATAAACAGCATCATCGCCGGAAACACTGCCCCGACTGAGCACCCGGATCTGTTTGGCACAGTTTCCAGCAACGGGCACAATATCTTTGGCAGCGAGATCGCAGGGGCGGCCACGGGCGATCAGCAGGGTGTGTCTGCAAATCTACTGTTCACAACAGGGCTTGCCGACAATGGCGGCCCGACACAGACTCTGGCGTTGCGGAATGCACTCGACAATCCAGCGCTAGGCGGCGCGGATCCGATCGACGCCCCTCTGGAAGACCAGCGCGGTGAGACACGCCCTCAGCCCGCTGACACTCAGCCAGACATCGGCGCCTTCGAGCTCGACCAGTCGGCGGTACCGTCAGTCGGCTCGACCTTTACGGTCACCACGGCCGCCGACGTCTCCGCCGACGACGGCGTGCTGTCGTTGCGCGAGGCCCTAGCCTTGGCTGACGCCGACCCCGCGACCGCCGACACCATCGCGTTCGACCTGACTGCGATGGGGAGCAGCACCATCGTCCTAGGCGGCAACCAACTCATCGCCGGCTCGGACATAACAATCAACGGCGGCACCGGAGTCACCGTCAATGCAGGGAACCTGAGCCGAGTTCTTCAGGTGGAGGGCACCTACACCGATGTGACGCTCGATCACCTCACCCTCACTGCAGGCAGGGCGGCAGTTGGTGCCGGTATACGTGCCGAGGAGCGTACGTCGGTGACGCTCAATGAGACGGCCGTGATGGCGAACTTGGCCGCGCCGGCTGGCCCCGACCCGACGGTCCCGAGCGCAGGCGGCGGGATCTATACTCAGGGGCGCCTATCGCTGGTCGACAGTATCGTCCAGGAAAACAGGGCAACCGGCGGCTTTGCAGTCGGCGGCGGAATTTGGGCTCAAGGTCCGGTGGCCCTAACCGGCAGTGTTGTCGCCGGAAATTCCGCGGACAGCGATGGCGGCGGCATTCTCGGGGGCCAAATAACCATCGTTGACAGCAGCATCATCGAGAATACCTCATCCTCTGGTCAGGGCGGTGGTGTCTGCGCCAATGGTCGGCTATCAATAACGGGCAGCAATATCAGCGACAACCAATCGGGATTTGTCGGGGGTGGGGTGTCGGCGGTATCGGCGACATCGATCGCCAACACTACGATCAGTGGCAACACCGCAGGGAACGACGGTGGCGGGCTCTACGCTGCGGGCTCGCTGCAGCTGGTCAGCACAACCATTACCGGGAACGAAACTACAGGAAATTACAGCTACGGGGGAGGCATTCTGCTTTCCATCGGAGTGGAGGCAACAATCTCTAACAGTATCATCGTTGGAAATAGTGGCGGTGGCAATCATCCTGACGTAGCCAGCGACTACGCGGCGATCACGAGCAACGGGCACAACCTGTTCGGCAGTCATGTCGATGGTGCCATAGCAGGCGATCTCCAGAACGTGCGCGCCAGCCTGCTGTTCGCAGCGATCAATCCTGCAACGGGCGGCGGCCAGCTCGCTAACAATGGCGGCCCGACGCAGACCGTCGCCCTCCGTGATGCGTGCGACAATCCCGCCCTGGCCGGCGCCGACCCGACGGATTCGCCCGCCACGGACCAGCGCGGCGAGGGCCGGCCGCAGCCGGCGGGCACGGCACCCGACATCGGCGCCTTCGAGCTGAACCAGACCGCACCTCCGCCGCACGAGATCGTCGGCACGCCCCGTGACGACTTCCTCCGTGGCACTGCCGCAGGCGATCTGATTCGCGGCCTCGCCGGCAACGACCGGCTGTGGGGCCGGGACGGGGACGACCAGCTGTTCGGCGGCAATGGATGCGATGTGCTGGCTGGCAAGTCCGGCGTCGATCAGATGACCGGCGGTGCGGGGGCGGACCGCTTCCTGTTCCGCGCCGCGCCCCAGGCACCGCCGTCAGGCCCGGCCTACGACACGATCCTCGACTTCAGCCACGCCCAGCACGACCGGATCGACCTGCGCCCGATCGACGCCGACCGGTCCGAGCCGGGCAACCAAGCGTTCGAGCTCATCGGCGAGCAGGCCTTCACCGGCCCAGGCCAGCTGCGCTACGAGGTGACGGCCGATGGCCTGCTGGTCACGGGCAACATCGACCGCAACCTTGCCGCCGACTTCGCCGTGCTGGTCCACGCCGACGTGACACAGCTTCACGCAAGCGATTTCCTGCTCTAATTGCCGTCGCGTGCCTGACCGGATGACGTCGCCCAATGTGCCGGCGCCACAGCTAGTTCGTCGACTTCGGCTCGCTGTCGTCGATCGCGATTTTGCGGGCGCCGGAGTGGATCTCGGCCTCGCGTGCCCAGACGATGTCGATCACGTCGTTGGGGACCAGCTCGGCGTTGATCGGCGCCAGGGTGCAGCCGCCGGCCGCGAGGTTGCTCAGCGGGCCGTAGTCCTCGGCCTTGAACGAGCCGTCCTTGACCGCGGCCAGCGCCTTCTCGATCGATGGCTCCATGTGCCATAGGGCGCTAGCGACCACGGTGCCTGGGTACTGGTCCTGGGTGTCGATCACGTTGCCGATCGCCTTGACGCCGCGCTCCTTGGCGGCATCGGAGACGCCGAAGCGCTCGGCGTAGAGCAGGTCCGCCCCCTGATCGATCATGGCGAACGCGGCCTCCTTGGCCTTGGGCGGGTCGTACCAGGAGCCGATGAAGGAGACGGTGAACCTGACGTCCGGATTGACCTCCTGCGCCCCGGCCATGAAGGCGTGCATCAGGCGGTTGACCTCGGGGATCGGGAAGCCGCCGACCATGCCGATCTGGTTCGACTTGGTGAGCTTGCCGGCGACGAGGCCGGTAAGATAGCTGCACTCCTGGATGAAGTTGTCGAACACCGAGAAGTTGGGCTCGTCGGGGCCGAAGCTCGAGCCCATGAGGAACGCCGTCTCGGGATAGTCCTTGGCCACCTGCCGGGCGGCCCGCTCGACGCCGAACACCTCGCCGACGATGAGCTGGTTGCCGGCCTCGGCATATTCCCGCATCACCCGCTCATAGTCGGTGTTGGCGACGTTCTCCGACCAGTCGTAGCTGATGTCGCCGCGCAGGTTGGCGGCCTTCAGCGCCTGATGGATGCGGCTCACCCACTGCTGCTCCACCGGCACGGTGTAGATCGCCGCGACCTTGAGCTTCTCCTGCGCCTGCGCGCCGACCGCGAGCCAGACGGCACCCAATGCCATCGCCGCGAGCAGCGCGCGGCGGGCCGACGGGAAAGCCATTCCTGTTCCTCCGTTCCGATGCTGCCGCAATGTTGACGCGATGCTCGGGCCCTGGGAAGTGGCAAGAGCGGCGACCGCCGTCGCGCCGGCCGGGCGAGAGGTTCATTCTCGTTCGGTAAGTTGACGCAGCCCCGTCATGATGCCGGCGAAAGTAATCCGTGCTCGCTGCGGCATGGCGCACGGTCGGAGCGGAAGGCAAGCCAGTGTCGGCCGAGCAGGTCGACGAGGTCGTGACAATCCGCACTCGTGACCTGGTCGATCGCTCCGCCCCCCTTTCATGAGAAAGGCGGCCACGGCGGCATCGAGCACCGGCGGCGCATCCACCACGAGGCCCGGATCGCGCAAGGTCGGCTGCGACCCCCTCTGCGCCCCGCAGGTAGGCCTGATCCGTTGCCGCCGGCGCCAGCGTTGGGATTCGGAACAGGATCAGCCGGCATCGCCTATGCTGCCTGATCGACCGTCGACATCAGCCGCCGTGCGTCAACTTGACGACGCCGTCATCGTCCGCCCTTCGTGGATACCGTCCGCTTACGGGATGTCTCATTCAACAGGGCAGCGGGGGAAGAAGCAGCTACAGTTAGGGAGGCGGTACATCAGGGCGCAAGCTTCGCACGAACACATCCGATATGTCGTTGGTGTCGCCCGGCACCAGATTGCTGGCACCCGAGGCGAAGGCGACGAACCGTCCATCTGCCGAGATCACCGCATTGTAGCTGGCGTCATTGCCCTGACTGCCGCCCGTCGCGATACTCACCCGCCGGGTCATGCCTGCCTGGCAGTCGTGCACGAATACATCAATCAGGTCATTGGTATCGTTTGACACCAGGTTTCTGGCGCCCGAGTAGAATACGACCCACCGTCCGTTAGCCGAGACCGCCACGTCGAAGCTATGATTGTCGCCCTGGCTGCCGCTCGTTGACACGCTCATCCGCCGGGTCGTGCCCATCTGGCGGTCGTGCACGAACACATCGTCGGCGCGGTTGGTGTCGCTTGGCACCAGATTGCTGGCGCTCGAGTGGAAGGCGATGAACCGCCCATCCGCCGAGATCGCCGCACTGTCGCTGTCTCCATTGCTCTGGCCGCCACCCGTTGCCAAGCTCACCCGCCGGGTCGTGCCCGTCTTGCGGTCATGCACGAATACGTCCAGTCGGCGATTGATGTCTCCCGGGGCCAGATTGCTGGCATAGGATGCAAATGCGACGAACCGTCCGTCGGACGACAACGCCGGGCTGTAGCTGTTCGCGTTTCCCTGGGTACCGCCCGTGGTCACGCTTACCCGCCTGATCGTCCCTGTTTGGCGGTCATGCGCGAACACATCGGTTCGGCCATTGGTGTCGCCCGGCACCAGGTTGCTGGCATCCGAGGCAAAGGCGACAAACCGCCCGTTTGCTGAAATTGCGGGGTCGTAGCTGTGATCATTGCCTTGACCGCCGCCTGCGGCCACGCTCACCCTTTGGGTGGTGCCCGTCTGGCGGTCGTGCACGAACAGATCCACTTTGCCGTTGGTGTCGCCGCGCACCAGGTTGCTAGCGTCAGACTGGAAGGCAATGAGGCGACCATCGCCCGAAATTGCCGGGGGGCCGCTATTACCGCCATCAGGCTGCACGCCGCCCGGCCCCAAGTTCACGCGCTGGGTCGTCCCCGTTTGGCGGTCGTGCACGAACACATCGGTTCGGCCATTGGTGTCGCCCGGCACCAGGTTGCTGGCATCCGAGGCAAAGGCGACGAACCGTCCGTCCGGCGTGAGCGCAGCGCCAAAGCTGTAGCCATTAGCTTGGCGGCCGCCCGTCGCCACGCTTACGCGCTCCGTGATTCCGTTAGCCCAGGCGGGCTCGGAAATGATGATTCCGATCGCAATCGCCATGGCCGATGCCGACACATGAAACTTGATGACCACAGCCATGGCCTCCTTAACGTATACATAATTCTTCCAGTAAGTTCCTTTCACGGCATAGACGCTGTGGCAAACTGCCTAATCCGACATTCCCCAGCTAGGCTTGGTTGGCCCCGAAAAGCTGCTTCTCCGTTGAACCGTTGGTCAATCGGAACGCGTAGCTGGTGGTGGATCCCGGACGCAAGGAGTCGCTCGACCCCAGCCCGCGGGCGAATCCGGGCCACTCTGGTGCCGTCGGTCGATCTCGGCGCATGGTTCCCCCCTCGGCTCCGGCCGCCCCATCATTGACCGCTCTTGTCAGGCCAACGCGACGGGATGGTCCTCGCAGGCGCTCGATCCGGCGCAAGAGTCGATAGGCCCATGGCGGTCAGGCCGCGGGCGTCGTCCAGCTCGCGATAGGCGGGCAGGCTGCCGCTGGAGGTGATCCGAGCACCATGGAATTCCAGCTAAATTCGGCGGTCAAAGGCGATCGTGAGCGGCATCTCTTTGCCGTCACCCGTAGCGTCCACCATCCGGCACCTGCCGGGCCGCTTCTATATCTCTGATTCTCATAGCTGAATTGGCTTGGAACATCAGCCGCAAGCTACCGCATCTGGGAAATGCAGGCTCAGAAGGGTCACGGAGAGCTGCGGCTCGGCGCTCATCAGCGTCGTTCCGCTCATCAGGCAGCCGATCACGGCCGTCGGGGGCGCTGGCGCCAGCAGCCAGAAGAAGAGCTGTGCGCATGTGGACGGATCGCCCAGATGGGCTGTGATTCCCCGCTCGCCGAGTGGCAACGACACGAGCACCGGCAAGGGTTCGGGTCCCACGCCGACGACGGCACGGACACGGCCATCGTCTTCTCCGCCGGCAATCAAGTGAGGGTGCTGGGCGTGACGGCCCTGACCGCCGTCGGCTAGGGTATCGGGTTTTGGGTGACGAAGCGTACCCGCACGGTGTTGAGCGCGTCCCACTCCCGGGTCGCGTCGGTGCCGCTGAAGGCGAGCACGGCCGAGCCGTCCGCCGCCATCCACTTGGTCGGGAGTTGGTAGAAAAAGACCGTGCCCTCGGCGAACCGGTCGTAGGTCCTGATCACGGTCCAGGGGCCCCAGGGTGTGGGCGCGTCGTAGAACGCCACGCCGCGCCCGCTGGGATCGCCGTCCGGAAGGTGCGCCATCACCATCAGGAAGCGGCCGAGATGGGGGTTCCACGCGACGCTCGGCGCGACATCGAGTAGATAGGGGCGCTGCAGCACCGGGCCGCTGGCACGCGGATCGGCGGTCCAGATCGGCGCGCCTTCCGGCGTCGTGCCGGCATAGAACTGGTAGGTCGCGCGCTCGTCCAGCCGGTCCTTGGGCGCGCGCATCAGCATGACCAGCCCCGGCGTCTGGTACTCGCCCGGATGGGCGACGTAGCGCGTGTAGTAGCTGTAGGCGTAGTCGACGATCCCGGGGGGAAGCCCATGGGCCGTATAGCCTCGGCCGAGCTGCATGAAGGTGGGCATCAAGACCCCGTCGGCGGGGCCGAACGCCCAGTCCGCCTTGCGCCAGCTCCGCCCGCCGTCCGAGGAGCTGGCGAGCCGTGCCTCGGTGAAGCCCAGGGCGCGCGGGCGGCCGATCGTGAACCACATGTGCAGCTCGGTGCCGACCGCGACCATGCCCCAGGACTTGCCGTTCCAGGACGCCCAGCAGCAAGCGCCGCCCTGGCTGCCGCCCTCCCAGACGTCGCGGCCATCCAGCTGCGGCCAGGTGCCGGTGATCCTACTGACGCCGATGGACCGCTTGCTGATGTCGGTGGGGACGAAGCCCCAGCCATCGCCATAGGCGCCGTAGAGCCGGTCGTCGGCGCTCCAGGTCAGATGGTAGTTGTCGCTCTCGTCGGCGTAGCGATGAAAGGTCGACCAGTCGACCGTCACATCGGCGAGGTGCGCGCTCGGCAGAATCTGCGCGGCGGCGAGCGACACACACCCGGCCACGAGGCATGCCGCACCCGCGACGGCGCGGCCAAGCCGCATCGGCCATGCGATGCGGCGCCGGCGTGGCATGCGGAGGCGAGAGCATGAAACGGGCATGGCGGGCGGTCCATTCGTTCTGGGATGGCGCCAGAGGAGCGCGGCAACCGGGCATCGGTTCCGCAGCCCCTTCGGCTCACGCGGTCATTGGTTTGGACGCGCCACAGGGCCGTATCTTCCATGCCGGGTACAGGGCAGGAAATCGGCGCGACCGTGCGACCGGGCATGGATGATGTAGGCGAATAGTGGTCGCTTTGGGATTATGCTGTGGCATAATATTCGAGCATGTAACGATCAGGATCGGGCGGCTGAGATGTCCGCTTGCTGCTTGGTCGGAAGGATGCAACTCTCGATTATCGCTGCTGCGGCGGAATAATGAAGATGCCCACGTTCACGGTCGATACCACCTCCGATACCGTCGATGCCCATGACGGCATGCTCAGCCTGCGCGAGGCGCTGGCACGGGCGGACCGGACCGAGGAGGCGGACACGATCCGGTTCGCCGAGGCCGTGCAAGGCGGGACCATCGTGCTCGCCGGCAGCGAGCTCACGGTCGCCTCGGCTGTGACCATCGATGGCGGCAGCGGGGTGACCATCGATGCGGACGACCGAAGCCGGGTGCTGCTGATGCAGGATCCTGGGGCGGGTGAACATTTCGTGGTCACCCTCTCGCACCTGACGATCACCGGAGGTCGAACACGCCGCGAGGGGGAGGGCGGCGCCGGGATCAGCGATGCCAGTGGGTACGCTCATCTGGAACTCGACCACGTAAGCGTCACCGGCAATCACGCCGCCGCTGACGGCGCAGCGATCGGCGGCTTTTTCTACGATATCTTCATGAGCAACAGCACGGTCGCGCGCAACAGCGCGGCAGGAATAGACGGCTTCTACGTGACAGTGGTGCGCAGCACCATCGCCGACAATGGTGGCAGTGGGGTTTCCGCCCTGCGTGGCCTTTACATGCATGAGACAACGGTGAGCGGCAATATCGGAGATGGTATCTCCGGCGAGGGAGTATTTGTCGATGACAGTACGATCAGCAACAATAGCGGCTACGGAGTCGGATGGAGCAGCTATGCCAGCATGAGCAACATTACGGTTAGCGGTAACCGTGGCGGCGGAATTAATGCCAACGACGGTCGCGGGTATCTCTATAACAGCATTGTCGCCGGCAATGGGGCCACGGGCGATGCCGACGCCGATGTGTATGGGTACGTATTCAGCAACGGGGCCAACATCTTCGGAAGCGAGGTGGCCGGAGCCACGCCGAGTGACCGGCAGAACATAGCGCCCGACCAGATCTTCGCCGCGGTCGATCCCCGCACCGGTGGCGGCCTGCTCGCCGACAATGGCGGGCCGACGCTGACGATCGCCTTGCGCGACGCGCGCGACAACCCGGCGCTCGGGCGGGCCGATCCAGCCGCTGCATCCGACACGGACCAACGCGGCGAGGCACGGCCGCAGCCGGGTGACACGCGGCCGGACATTGGTGCCTTCGAGCTGGACGAGTCCGACCCGCAGCCGCAGCCGGTCGCCGCGACGTTTGTGGTCACCTCCACGAGCGACACGATTGCCGACGACGGCGTGCTCACCCTGCGCGAGGCCCTGGCGCTCGCGGACGCCGACAGCGTGACGGTGGATCGAATTAGGTTCGCGCCGGATCTCCAGAACGAGACGATCGTTCTAAGCGGGGGTCAGCTGGAGGTTCATTCGGACGTCACCATCGACGGTGCCGGAGTGACTATTGATGCGCACGGCGCGAGCCGAGTGCTCCTGGTACAGGGATTTGAGACTCAGCTGACCTTGCGACACCTCACGATCACCGGCGGACGGGCAAGTGGTGATGCAGAGAGTGGCGGCGGTATATTGGCCGACAACCGGACGACGAGCCTGACGCTCGACCATGTGTCGGTCGTCAACAACACGAGTGCCAATGGCTCAGGCGGCGGCATCTCTGGATACGAGATGACGTTGATCAACAGCACTGTCACCGGCAACACCGCGGCGGCCAACGGCGGAGGGATTGCCGGCGCCTCCTGGGGCAGCGGCTATTACGTGACACTCATCAACAGCGCCGTCAGTGGCAACAGAGCCATGGGCGGCGGTGGCGGGATCTATGGAGACCAATTCGGCACTTCCGTCTCGCTCACCAACAGCACAGTGAGCGACAACGTCGCCAATCACCATGGCGGCGGAATCTGCGGAGATTGGATCTCGCTCACGAACAGCACGGTCAGTGGCAACAGGACGATGGGCGATAACTATGCCGGAGGCGGCGGCATCTACGGCACCCACGTGACGCTGGCGAATAGCACTGTCAGCGGTAACCATACTGCCGGCATCGATGCAGCAGGAGGTGGTATCGGATTACGGAGTGATGACTTTCGAACGGGAACCATCTCGATCAGCAACAGCATCGTCGCAGGTAACACTACGGCGGCCAGCCCAGGTCCGGATTTGGGCTCCAGCGTCGATGCAAGTAACGGACACAACATCTTCGGCAGCGATGTAGACGGTGCCGCGGTTGGCGACGTCGAGAACGTGTGGGCCAGCCTTCTGTTCGCCGCGGTCGACCCGACGACCGGCGGTGGCCTGCTGGCCGACAATGGTGGGCCGACCCAAACGATCGCGCTGCGCGACACACCGGACAATCCTGCGCTCGGCGGGGCCGATCCGACCAGTGCTCCGGCCACCGACCAGCGCGGTGTGACCCGGCCGCTTCCCGGCGGCACCAATCCCGACATCGGCGCGTTCGAGCACGCGGCGCTGCCGATGGACGGGCTGCAGTACATCGCGTCCTACGCCGACCTGATCCGGGTCCTCGGGCCGGACGAGGCCGCGGGCGAGGCCCACTACCGCGCCTATGGGGCGGCCGAGGGCCGGCAGGTGCCCTTCGACGGGCTGGAGTACATCGCGTCCTACGCGGACCTGATCGCCCAGCTCGGGGCCGATCGCGATGGCGGCTCGAGCCACTTCATCCGCTACGGTCTCGACGAGGGCCGGAGCACGAGCTTCGACGGGCTGGAGTACATCGCCAGCCATCCCGACCTGATCGCGGCGCTCGGGGCGGACCGGGCCACAGGCAGCCGCCACTTCATCGAGCAGGGTGCGGTCGAGGGCCGGCAGACGACGTTCGACGGGCTGCAGTACATCGCCAGCCACGAGGATCTGATCACGGCCCTCGGCCCCAGCGCCGATGCCGGGGCGGTGCACTACATCCGCTCCGGCCATGGCGAGGAGCGGGTCCAGGACGATTTCGACGCCGAGCAGTATCTCGCCAACTATGCCGACCTGCAGGCGGCGTTCGGCAGCGATACCGAGGCCGCGACGATCCACTACATCCGCTACGGCCATGCCGAGGGTCGCCGCGACGAGCCCTTTTCGGACTTCCTGCTCTAGCTCAGGCGACCCGCTTCCGCTCCCGCCAGACGATGTAGAGCCCGGCGCCCATGATCAGCGCGGCACCGGCCAGCATGCGCGGGCCCGGCACGTCGCCCCAGACGAGCAGGCCGAGCAGCATCGCCATGGGGATGCCGGCATAGCGGAAGGTGGCGATGAAGGAGAGCTCGCCCATGCGCAGGGCGATGACGAAGCTGGTGTAGCCGGCGGCCACGCCGAGGGCGGCCAGCGCGCACAGGCCGAGATCGGACCAACCGAGCGGTACCCAGTCGCCGCTCGCGGCCGTGACCCAGCCCGACAGGGTGACGCAGACGCCGGTGACGGCGGCGACCGTGCCCGAGCCGACCGAGGCAGGGATCCAGCGCGTGACCAGATCCCGCGCCACACTCAGGAGTGCTGCCGCGAGTGCTATCAGCGAGGCCGCCTGCCATTCCCGCGGCAGGCCGAGCACGACCAGGACGCCGAGGAAGCCGACCGCAACGGCGGCCCAGCGCCGCGGGCCGACCTGCTCGCCGAGGAGCAGCGCGGCACCCGCCGTGAGCAGGAGCGGGCCGGCGAAGTAGAGGGTGTAGGTGTCGCCGATCGGCAGGCGCGCGAGGGCTGCCAGGAAAGCGAAGGTCACCGCCACCTCGCCCGCCGCGCGCAGCCAGGTGAAGCGCTCCGGCCGGCCGATCCGCAGGCCGAGCCGCGGCAGGAGGGCAAGGAGCAGGGCGACCGCGAACACGCCGCGCACTGCGATGAGCTGGCCGATCGGCACCGCCACGCTGAGCGATTTGATGAACGCGTCGTTGATGCAGAACCCGGCCATGGACGCCACGACCAGGAGCGCTCCGCGCAGATTGGCCGCGCCCGCCGTCATCCCCCTCACAACCTCTGGTTCGTGGAGCCGCCGCCCGGACGGGGTTAGCGCAGGATGCGCTTATGCGCTAGGCGGCGGCGCCGTCCGGCAACCGCTGGGTGAGCTGGACCGAATACAGGTCCCGGGCCGCACCCTTGCTCATCTCGGCCGCCACCTCCTGCAGGACCTGCCGCAGCCAGGCCACCGGCGCCTGCTCGCCCTGGCCGCGGGCCCAGACGGTCGCGACCGTGTGCGGCGGCGAGGGATAGGGTGGATCGTACAGGCGGAGCCGGTAGCGTGCCGCGTAGGCCACCGCCAGCCGTCGCGGAATGAGTGCCGCCATGTCGGAGCGGGCGACGATCCGGGGTGCCGCCAGGACGTGCGGCACGGTCAGGGCGATGCGGCGCTTCAGGCCGAGCCGCGAGAGGGCTGCCTGAAAAGCGCCGGCATCGTCGCGGATGAGGCGCCATTCGAGGCCGTGATCGGCGATCATGCCGTCGACGGTCGGCCGGTCGTGGTCGTTGAGCGCCACGATCAGATGCGGCAGCGCGGCGAGCCGCTGCAGCGTCATCGGCGTGGCGCAGGCGGGATTGTCCGCGGCCAGCACCCAGACCAACCGCTCCTCGAACAGCTCCTCGCAGCCGAAGCTCTGGCCGATCTGCCCGAACGAGCCGATGCCCAGATCGACGCGGCCGCCCTGCAGCGCCTCGGCCACGCCGGCGTGAACGGGCACGAGGCGGAGCGAGGCCTCGGGTGCCAGCTGGCGCAGCCGAGCCATGACGCCGGGTATCAGGGCGGCGCTGATATAGTCGCTGCAGGCGAGCACGAACTGGCGCTCGGTCCGGAGCGGCTCGAACCGGACCTCGGACACCGCGAGCCGTAGCTCGAGCAGGCCCTGCCGAGTGCGGGCGCCGATCTGCAGGGCGCGCGGCGTTGGCTCCAGGCCCGCGGGCCCCCGGAGGAACAGCTCGTCGTCGAGCGCATGGCGCAGCCGTGCGAGCGCGTGGCTGATCGCGGACTGGCTCAGGCCGAGGCGCTCGCCGGCGCGGGTGGCGCTGCGCTCCTCGAGCAGCGCGTCCAGAACCCGCAGCAGGTTCAGGTCGAGGGCGTTGAACGGCACCGCGCTCATGGCGTCCGGCTCGCGGATCGGAGGCGGCACCGCCGGGCTGGCATCGTCCGTCGCTCCGGGTGGGGGCCGCGCTGCGGGCTGATGAGCATGGTGCATCCAGTCGATGACGGACTTTCATTTGTAAAGCGAGGGCCGGAAAGAAATACCATCTCAACGAAACTTGAACGCAGCGAGATGGAGGCGGACGTGATCAGGACCCTCATGGCCCTGTTGATGGTCTGCGTGCTCGCAGGCAGCTTGACCGCCTGCGGGAGCAGCCACATGGACCCGATGTCATATGGCGGTGACGCGCCAGGCGACATCAACAGCAACCATCATTGAGGTCGACATCGAACGAGACCTTACCTCAAGGCCGTCGGATGACCAGGAGCCCGGCCCCGACGACGATCGCCGCACCGACCAGCACGGCGGCGTCCGGGGCCTGGCCCCAGATCAAGAAACCGAGAGCGAACGGCAAGAGCACGGTGACGTAGCGGAACGGCCGTCAGCGCCCGGATGGCGCCCATCGAAAAGGCGGCCGAGACAGGGCGCAGAATCAGGAGCACTGGGAAGACGAGCAGGATCACGGTCGCCTCGGCCAGGGGCAATCGCGCCAGCGCGTGGAAGTACGCCCAGGACACCAGGAAATCGATCAGCGAGCGCAGCGACGGCGAGCAGGATCAGCGAGGCCGGCACGCCGTGGCAGAACAGGATCTGGCCCGGCGGATAGGTCGCGGTGAGGAGCTTGATCACCGCATCGCTGACCGCGAACAAGGCCACCGCGGCGGTGGTCAGCGCTGTGGCGCGGAGATTGGTGCGGTAATCGGACATGGCGCGCGCGCCACGCTTCGGGAACGCTTTTCCCCGAGCCGAATTCTGCGGTCGTGCAACAGTTTGCAAGTCCTCGCGCCACCTCTGCGACGCAGCTTGCATTCGCGATGCCGAAAGAGCTATCGCAGGCTTGCCCACGCCCACGCTCGACGGAGTCGGCCGACCGCCGCATGATGCACCACTCCCATCATCGGGCCGCCCCGTGAGCGGCTGGACCCTCGTCGTCGACCGGCTCGCGGATCTGCCGCCGGCCGTCACCAGCTACCCCGCCATGACCGCGCGGGAGTACATCATGCAACCGCGGGCGACCCGGCGCACGGTCCCCAAGATCCTCAACCTGTCGCGCAGCTACGGCTACCAGACGTTGGGCTACTACTGCTCGCTGCTGGCCGAGGCGCGCGGGCACAAGGTGGTGCCCACGGTCACGACCGTGCTCGAGCTGAGCCGGCGCGCGTCCTACGTCTACGCGCTGGCCGAGCTCGAGGAGACGCTCAACCGCACCATCCGCCGCCTGGCCGATCCGCCCACTGCCTCGTTCCGGCTGCTGGTGTGCCTTGGCCAGTGCGACGATCCGCGCTTCGGCCGTTTCGCCCGTCAGTTGTTCGACTGGTTCCGCTGCCCGATCCTCGAGGTGTTCGTCAAAGCCGGCGAGAGCTGGCGGGTGCGCAAGCTCGCCCCGCTCGCCATCACCGAACTCGGCGAGGGGGGTAAGACGCTCCTCGGCGCCGCCATCCTTGCCCATGTCAGCCAGCCCTGGAAGTCGCCCAAGGCCAAGGCGCCGCCGCGGTTCACGCTGGGCGTCCTGCTCGACCCGAAGGAGAAGCTGCCGCCCTCGGACCTCGCGACCGTCCGCCATTTCGAGCGGATCGCCGAGGGCATGGGGCTGGGCGTGGAGATCATCGGCAAGCAGGACTTCGACCGGATCCCCGAGTTCGACGGCCTGTGGATCCGCGAGAACACCAACATCGACCACCACACCTTCCGCTTCGCCAAGCGCGCGGAGCAGGAGGGGCTGCCGGTGATCGACGATCCGAACTCGATCATCCGCTGCACCAACAAGGTCTATCTGGCCGAGCTGCTGCAGGGCAACGGCGTGCCGACGCCCAAGACGGTGATCCTGTCGTCGGTGAAGGATCTGGACCCGCTGGAGCAGCGGCTCAGCTACCCGATGGTGCTGAAGATCCCCGACGGGTCCTTCTCGCGCGGCGTCGCCAAGGCGGCCAACCGGGCCGAGCTCGAGCGCATGGTGCGCGGCATGCTCGAGGACAGCGACCTGATCCTGGCGCAGGAGTTCATGTACACGGAGCATGACTGGCGGGTCGGCGTGCTCGACGGCGAGGCGCTGTTCGTCTCCCAGTACAAGATGGCCCGCAAGCACTGGCAGATCGTACGCCACATCGAGAACGGCCGCGCGCTCGAGGGCGGCTTCCGGACCTTGCCGGTGGCGGCAGCGCCGCGCGACGTGGTGGAGATCGGCGTGCGCGCGGCCCGGCTGATCGGCCGCAGCCTCTACGGCGTGGACATCAAGGCGACCGAGCGCGGCGTGTTCGTGATCGAGATCAACGACAATCCCAACCTCGTCCACGAGGTCGAGGACGCGGCGGAGAAGGACGAGCTGTGGCGCCGGCTCGCCGGCTGGTTCCTCCGGCGGCTGCAGCGCGAGGAGTCTCCGCCGGTCGGGCTCGCGATGGCCAAGGCGGGGTGAGGGCCGGATGGATGCGACGCTCGACGGCCTGCTCGCCCGGCTCGAGTCCGCCACCGGCAGCGACCGACAGCTCGACGCGGCCCTGGCGCAGGCCTTCGGCGGCGGCGAGCCGGCGCCGGACTACACCGCCTCCGTGGATCGCAGCCTCGATCTGATCCACGCCCTGCTCCCCGGCTGGGCCTGGCATGTCGGCTGGAACGCCACCGGTGTCCTGCCCTATGCCACGCTGCACGGGCCGCAGGGCCTGATCGCGGCGTCTGCGGCCACCGTGCCGCTGGCCCTGCTCAAGGCGCTGCTGCGCGCCCGGGAGACCATGGCGGCCGGCCCGGCCTGACCGAGCGGTCACGGCATCTTGTGGCTGGTGCTGCGGCCGACTTGGCCTAACGTGACCGCCTCGGGTCCACGGTGAGTCGGGAGCAGCGGCCCCGCCGTGAAAGCGCTTCTCATCGCCTGTGCCGCCGTCGCGGCCTTCCCGGCGGCGGCCGCGGACCTGCCGGTCGACCTGGAGCTCGTGCTCGCGGTCGACGTGTCCGGCAGCGTGGATGCCGAGGAGGCGCGCCAGCAGCGCGACGGCTACATCGCCGCGATCACCGACCCCGCCGTCATCCAGGCGATCGGCTCCAACTTCCACCGCCGGATCGCCGTGGCCTATGTCGAGTGGGCAGGCAGCGACTATCAGGAGCTGGTGCTCGACTGGACGCTCGTCGCCGGCGGCGGCGACGCCCGGGCCTTTGCCGACCGCCTGGCCGCGACGCCGCGGCGCCGCGGTCGGTGGACCTCGATCAGCGGGGCGATCGACTTCTCCCGGCTGCTGTTCGACCGCAACGGCTATGCCGGCGACCGCCTGGTGATCGACGTCTCGGGCGACGGCACCAACAATCGCGGCCGGCCGGTCGAGGACGCGCGCGACGAGGCGGTGGCGGCGGGCATCGTCGTCAACGGCCTGCCGATCCTCAACGATCGCATCCAGCCGTTCAATCTGCCGACCCCTATGGCCATGGCGCTCGACGCCTACTTCGCCGAAAGCGTGATCGGGGGGCCGGGATCGTTCGTGCAGCCAGCAATCGACTTCACCGACTTCCGCACCGCCATCCTGGCCAAGCTGATCCGCGAGATCGCCGGCGACTGGCTGCCGCCGCGCCCGGCTCGGCGATCCGCGGACACGGCGTCGGTCGGATAGGGCCAGTTGCCGTGCCTTGGAAGGCGCGGTTGGCTCCAACGGGTCGACTTCACGGTTTCCGTCCTCTAACTGCGCTCCCGGTGCCTAGCGGGAGAAGCCTGGTCGATGCTGACCGCCGCGGAGTTCGAGCAGCTCGCGACCGAGGGCGTGCCCTATGTCGGCCAGCTCGGCTGCCGGGTCGAGGCCTGGGCGCCGGGCGAGGTGACCGTCCGCCTGCCCTACCGCGACGGTCTGCTGCGACCCGGCGGCACTGTCTGCGGGCCGGCGATGATGGCGCTCGCCGACATCACGCTCTACGGCGTGGTCCTCTCGCTGATCGGCCGGGTGGAGCTTGCCGTGACGACCGACCTCAACGTGCACTTCCTCGCCAAGGGTCGCCCCGGCGATCTCCTGGCGCACGGGCGCATCCTGCGGCTGGGCCGCGTGCTCGCGGTCGGCGAGGCGACGATCGTCGCGGCCGAGGGTGGCGGCCGGGTGGCGCATGCGGTCGGTACCTACGCCATCCCGCCCGCGCGCGGCGTTGACAGCGACCGCGCGACCGCCTAGATCAGCCGCCCACGGCGAAGGTGTCCCCTTCGCGGGGGCAACTGTTGTCTGCGGCGTCCCGGATGGACGCGGGCGGACCGATCGGACGGTCATTCGGATGAAGACGTACACCGCGCGGCCCAGCGAGATCGAGCGGGGCTGGTTCCTGGTCGATGCCGACGGCCTCGTGCTCGGCCGGCTGGCCACGATCCTCGCCAACCGTCTGCGCGGCAAGCACAAGGCCACCTTCACGCCGCACATGGATTGCGGTGACCACATCGTGGTGGTCAACGCCGAGAAGGTGGTGCTGACCGGCAAGAAGCGGACCCAGAAGGTTTACTACCATCACACCGGCTATCCGGGTGGGATCAAGGAGCGTCGGGCCGACAAGGTGCTCGACGGCCGCTTCCCCGAGCGGGTGATCGAGGCCGCCGTGAAGCGCATGGTGCCCAAGGGTCCGCTCGGCCGCGACGTGCTCCGCAAGCTGCACGTCTACAAGGGCGGCGAGCATCCCCACACCGCGCAGTCGCCCGAGCCGCTCGACATCGCCGTCATGAACCGGAAGAACTCGACCCAGGAGGCCGCCCATGGCTGAGCTCCGCGAAGGACTGGCCGGCCTCGCCCGGCTTCGCCCCGCCCACCCCGTCGAGGCCCAGGCCGAGCCGGCGAAGCCGAAGCTGGACGCGCAGGGCCGCGCCTACGCCACCGGCCGCCGCAAGGACGCCGTGGCCCGGGTCTGGGTCAAGACCGGCACCGGCAAGTTCACGGTCAACGGCAAGGTGATGGGCACCTACTTCGCCCGCCCCACCCTGCAGATGATCATCGGCCAGCCCTTCGACGTCATCAACCGGCTCGGCCAGTACGACGTCATGTGCACGGTCAGCGGCGGCGGCCTGTCCGGTCAGGCCGGTGCCGTCCGCCACGGCCTGAGCCGGGCGCTGACCACCTACGATCCGGCCCTGCGCCCGCTCCTGAAGCAGTCCGGCTTCCTCACCCGTGACGACCGCGAGGTCGAGCGCAAGAAGTACGGCAAGGCCAAGGCGCGCCGGAGCTTCCAGTTCAGCAAGCGCTGAGCCGAAGGTCCGCGCCAGGAACCAGAGGGGTCGGCATCGCCGGCCCCTTTTTCGTTTCCGGCCGCCCAACCCGCGCGATCTTCACGGGCCGGGCGGTCGGAAACGTGCCTTGACCTCCCCGCCCGCAACGCCGATCCTGACCCTCTTTCGGGAGGTTGCGATGGCTGAGAGCGTCTACAAGGTGGTCGAGCTGGTCGGCACCAGCACGGAATCCTGGGAGCAGGCCGCGCGCGCCGCGGTGGAACGGGCGGCCCAGTCCCTGCGCGACCTGCGGGTGGCCGAGGTGGTCGAGCAGGACCTGGTGCTCGAGGACGGCAAGGTCAGCGCCTACCGCACGAAGATCAAGGTCTCGTTCAAGTACGAGGGCTGAGCCGGCGATGGGGCCGGATTGTCGGCGCCGGCCCCTCACTCCTGCCCGTAGGCAATGAGCTCCAGCAGCGAGCCGTCCGGATCGCGGAAATAGACGCTGCGCCCGCGGCCACGGGCGCCGTTGCGGTCGACCGGGCCGAGCTCGACGGCGACGCCGCAGCGGTCCAGGTGAGCCACGGCCGCCTCGGCGGTTCCGGGCCAGACGAAGCACAGGTCGCTGCCGCCCGGGGCTACCGGCAGCCGCGCCACCGGCGTCGGGGCGAGGCCGGGGCCGTGCAGGTTGAGCTGCTGCTGCCCGAAGCGGTAGGCGAAGCCGGCGCCGACCTGGACCACCTCCGCTCCCAGGACCCGGCGATAGAACTCGTTCGACAGGGACCAGTCCGAGACGTGGACGACGCAGTGGTCGAGCGTGATGCGCGGCGTCGATGTGCTCATGGCGAGGCTCCCACCCGGCGTAGTGTCAGATTGATCCTTCCGCCGCCCGGGACGAGTGGCGAGGTCCCGGGCAGCACCCGGTCGATGCCGTGGAAGCAGAGGCGGGCAGAACCTCCCAGGACGACGACATCGCCGCTGGCGAGAGGCAGCGTACGGGTAGCACCTTTGCGGCTGGTGCCGCCGAGGCGGAACAGCGCCTCGTCGCCGAGCGACACCGACAGGACGGGTGCTGCGAGGTCTGTCTCGTCGCGATCCTGGTGCAGCCCCATGCGCGCCTCGCCGCGATAGAGGTTGACCAGGCAGGCCTCGGGCGGATCCGGCCAGCCCGTCACCTCCATCCACAAGGCGAGGAGTGGGGCCGGCATGGCAGGCCAGGGTCGGCCGGTGTCGGGATGGCTCGGCTGATAGCGGTAGCCCTGGCGGTCGGTCACCCAGCCCAGCGGCCCCAGATTGCACATGCGCACCGACATGGGCCGCCCGGAGCGTGGCATGGTCGGCTGGAACCAACCGGCCGCCTCCACGGCTCCCAGGACCTCGGCCAGCAGCGCTCGTTGCGCCGCGTCGGGCAGATGGCCGGGCAGATGGCGAAAGCCTGGCGGCCAGTCGGCGAGGGGCAGGGCAGGCTGGTGCGGCATGGAGCGAGATCTGGCAGGTCGCGGGCGGTGCGCAAAGGGGCTAAAGCTGAGGAAACAGTCCGTAGTGGAGCGTTTCATGGCGTCGGCGCGGCCGGTCGATCTCGAGGCCATCCCGATGGCCACGCACGAGCGGTTCATGCGGCTCGCGATCGAGCAGGCACGGCAGAACCCGGCCTTCCCGTTCGGCGCGGTGATCGTGCGGGTCAGCGACCAGCAGGTGCTGGCCGCGGCGGCCAATCGTAGCGTCGAGAACCCGGCCCTGCACGGCGAGATGGCGGCGATCCACGATTATGTCGGGCGCAACGGTCCTCGCGGCTGGGAGGACACCCTGCTCTACACCACGGGCGAGCCCTGCCCGATGTGCATGGGTGCGATCATCTGGGCAGGGATCGGCGGCGTGGTGTTCGGCACCTCGATCGAGCGGCTCAAGGCCACCGGCTTCGATCAGATCGACATCGCCGCGCCCGTCGTCGCCGCCGCGGCGACGTTCTGGAGCGGCGAGATCCTGGGCGGCGTCCTGGCCGAGGAGACCGACCGGATGTTCGCCGAGCGGCCCCGCGGCTAGCTGTCGAAACTAAGGAGGTTGTTTCCGTTCAGGCGGGAGGTGGGTGGTTTTCCGCCAAGGGCTGAGTGGGGACGGTGTCGGTTGTAGCCATGGAGCCAGGGGTGCATGGCCTTGGTGCGGGCAGCGGAGCTGTCGA
>JBGAKU010000354.1:0-4638 GCA_044224255.1 Geminicoccaceae bacterium | reverse complement strand
ATAGGCGTCGGCGGGCCGCACCTCGTCGCCGTAGCGCAGGGTCCAGACGATGATGCCGCGGTCGCGCGGCTGCAGCAGCACGGCCCGCTCGCGGCGATAGAGGACGAGCCGGGAGATGCCGACCATGCCGGTGGCGGCCATGGCGTCGCGGATGACGGCGAACGCCTCCTCGCCCACCGCATCGTCGGGTACCAGATAGTGGGGCCGGTCGTACCAGATCCAGCCGATCGAATCGGCGGGCACGAACATGTCGATGTCGATGGTCCGGGCGCTCTCCAGGGCGACCCCTTCGAGCTCCCCGTCCTCGAGGATGACATAGTCGTCCGGGCCGGTCTGGTAGCCCTTGGCCTCGTCCTTCTCGGCGACCGGCTTGCCGGTCATGGCGTCGCGGTAGCGGCTCTCGACGCGGTGGCCGGCCGCCCGGCTCAAGGTGTGGAAGCGAACCTTCTCGCTCTCGGTCACCGCCGGGACCATCGCCACCGGGCAGGTCACCAGCGACAGCTTGAGGTAGCCCTTCCAGAAAGTGCTCGGCGCCACGATGCCGCTCCCGCTGCGTCCGCGAGGGCAACCGTCGTACGCCGCGCTTCGTTCCGCCGCAAAAGGAAAGGGCCGCGGTTGCCCGCGGCCCTCCCGTTCGACCTCGATCCGTGAAGGATCAGAAGTCCATGTCGCCCATGCCGCCACCGGGGCCACCGGCCGGCATCGGGGTCTCCTTCTTCGGCTTCTCGGCCACCATCGCCTCGGTGGTGATGAGCAGGCCGGCGACCGAGGAGGCGTCCTGCAGCGCGGTGCGCACGACCTTGGTCGGGTCGATGATGCCGCGGCCGATCAGGTCGGCATACTCGTTGGCCTGGGCGTCGAAGCCCCAGTTCACGTCCTTGCTCTCGAGCAGCTTGCCGACCACGACCGCACCGTCGAGGCCCGCATTCTCGGCGATCTGCCGCGCCGGGGTCTGGATCGCCCGACGGACGATCTCGATGCCGACGCGCTGGTCGTCATTGCCCGGCTTCACCGCCTCGAGGGCCTTGATCGCGTGCAGCAGCGCCACGCCGCCACCCGGGACCACACCCTCCTCGACCGCGGCGCGGGTCGCGTTCATCGCGTCGTCGACGCGATCCTTGCGCTCCTTCACCTCGACCTCGGTGGCGCCACCGACGCGGATCACGGCCACGCCGCCCGCCAGCTTCGCCAGACGCTCCTGCAGCTTCTCGCGGTCGTAGTCCGAGGTGGTCTCCTCGATCTGCGCCTTGATCTGCGCGATCCGGCCCTGGATCTCGTCCTTGGAGCCGGCACCGTCGACGATCGTCGTGTCTTCCTTGTTGATCACGACGCGCTTCGCACGGCCCAGCATGTCGAGCGTGACGCTCTCGAGCTTGATGCCGAGATCTTCGCTGATCACCTGGCCCTGGGTCAGGATCGCGATGTCCTCGAGCATCGCCTTGCGGCGATCACCGAAGCCAGGCGCCTTCACGGCCGCGACCTTGAGGCCGCCGCGCAGCTTGTTGACGACCAGGGTGGCCAAAGCCTCGCCCTCGACGTCCTCGGCCACGATCAGCAGCGGCTTGCCGCTCTGAACCACGGCCTCGAGCACCGGCAGCAGCGACTGCAGGTTCGAGAGCTTCTTCTCGTGGATCAGCAGGTAGGGCTCCTCGAGGGTGCAGCGCATCTTCTCGGAGTCGGTGATGAAGTAGGGCGAGATGTAGCCGCGATCGAACTGCATGCCCTCGACGACGTCGAGCTCGGTCTCGAGGCTCTTCGCCTCCTCGACCGTGATCACGCCCTCGTTGCCGACCTTCTGCATGGCCTCGGCCAGCATCTTGCCGATCTCGGTGTCGCCATTGGCCGAGATCGTGCCGACCTGGGCGATCTCCTCGCTGGTCGTCACCTTCTTCGAGCGGCCCGCCAGATCCTTGACCACCGCCTCGACCGCGAGGTCGACGCCGCGCTTCAGATCCATCGGGTTCATGCCGGCGGCCACCGACTTGGCACCCTCGCGGACGATCGCCGCCGCCAGGATGGTCGCCGTGGTCGTGCCGTCACCGGCGATGTCGTTGGTCTTCGAGGCCACCTCGCGCACCATCTGCGCGCCCATGTTCTCGAACTTGTCGGCGAGCTCGATCTCCTTGGCGACCGTCACGCCGTCCTTGGTGATCCGCGGCGCCCCGAAGCTCTTCTCGAGCACCACGTTGCGGCCCTTCGGACCCAGCGTGACCTTCACCGCGTTGTTCAGGGTCTCGATGCCCTTGAGCATCTTGGTGCGAGCGTCGACCGAAAACTTGACTTCCTTTGCGGCCATCTTGCCGTTCTCCCGAAATTGTTAACTCTGGCGGGTGTCTCAGGCGGCCTTGGCCTGGGCGGCGCCGTCCTCGAGGACGCCCATGATGTCGGACTCCTTCATGATCAGGAGATCCTCGCCATCGAGCTTGACCTCGGTGCCGGACCACTTGCCGAACAGCACACGGTCGCCGACCGAGACGCCCATCGGGATCAGCTTGCCATCCTCGCCGCGGGCGCCGGGGCCGACCGCCAGGATCTCGCCCGCCCATCGGGATCAGCTTGCCATCCTCGCCGCGGGCGCCGGGGCCGACCGCCAGGATCTCGCCCTGCATCGGCTTCTCCTTGGCCGTGTCGGGGATGATGATCCCGCCCTTGGTCTTCTGCTCCTCCTCGATGCGCTTGACGACGACGCGATCGTGCAACGGCCGGAACTTCATGGGGGCTCAGCCTCCTAGGCGAATGGGGTTGGCCTGTTAGCACTCCCATCCAGCGAGTGCCAACGTCGCGGCTCAGTTAGGCCTCTTCCGCCGCACCTTCAAGGGGGCTGGCGCGCAATTGTCAGCACTCTCGCTCCTATGCTGCTAACCTATTGAAAATGCGTACCTTTATGCTCTCCATGCACTTGACGTCAATATCCTGCACCGCACTATGGACGTGTCCAGCCTGCGGAGATCGAGCGATGCATACGACCGACCGGGTGCCGCTGGAGCTTCAGCTCAAGGGCTACCGCCTCGCCACGGCCGAGATCCTCTACCACCTGCCCGACCATCCGAACGTCCTGCAGAGCTTCGTCTGGCAACATTACGACATCGAGCCGGACTATCCCGAGCTCCACAGATTCCTCGATTTCTGGTCCCGCAGCATCGAGGGCAAGCTGCACAGCGTCACCGTCGCCCGCCGAACCCTGATCGGCCCCAGCACCCATCGGCACGCGGCGGGAATCTGGCAGCTGCACTGAGCATGCCCAGCGCCATGCCTTGACGCGCGGCCGTCGCCGCTCTATCGGAGGCGGTCTCGCGCGGGCCCCTCGGCCCGCGTGCCGCTTTCTGGCCGAGTTTCGAGGATTTCGTCATGGCGCGACGCTGCACACTGTCGGGTAAGGGTGTGCTCACCGGCAACAATGTGAGCCACGCGAACAACAAGACGCGGCGGCGCTTTCTGCCCAACCTGCAGAGCCGGCGGCTGTTCAGCGAGACGCTCGGCGAGACGGTCCGCCTGCGGATCGCCGCCAACACGCTGCGCACGATCGAGAAGCATGGCGGCATCGACGGCTTTCTGCTCCAGGCCTCGAGCACCGAGCTGCCCGGCGAGCTGGTCCGCCTGAGGCGGCGGATCGCCGAGCTGCAGGCCAAGCGCGCCGCGGCCTGAGCGACCTCACGGCCGCCAGCGCAGCTCGAGCAGCAGCGTGCGCTGCAGCGGCGAGAAATTGTCGTCCGACACCAGGATCAGGTCGAAGCCACCGTCTGGGTCGGGTTTGACCGCCAGGGCCTCGTAGTTCTCGCCGGAAGCACCCGAGATCGTCGCCAGCTCCCGCCCGCGCGGGACCAGCACGGGGCCGGCGCCCACCTGGGCGAGCGGCACGGCCACGATCCGGCAGCGCCAGCCGGTGAGCAGCGAGACACCGCGCTCGAGCACGAGCAGCCAGCCCCCGGCAGCGGCGGCGTCGGCCGGATCCAGCCGCAGGTCGCCCTGGTAGGCGCCGATCCGTGCCATGCCCGATTCGGGCAGGAGCGCTGCCGGATGGTCGCCCGGTCGGCCGTCGGAACCCTCACCGATCGCCAGCAACGTGCCATCCGGCAATGTGGTCAGCGATTCGACACCCTGATTGATGGCCGCTCCGCTCTGAAAGGGCTGTGGGGGCCGCCAGAATACCGCCGTCGACCGGCTCTCCCCGGGAGCGAACGCGTCGATCTGGTTGCCGGACTCGTCGGCGACGAGCAGCCCATGATCGGGGCGGACGACCAGGGCCTCGGCGTCGAGCGCCTGGCCAGCGCCGCTCTGGAGATAGCGCCGGCCGAGGATGGCGGCGGCCCACCCGTCCTCGTCGGCCTCGCCCGGCCACTCGATCTCGAACAGATGGCTGCGGTCGCTCAGGAGCAGCAGACGCTGGCCGTCGAACCGGGCGGCCGAGATGCCGCCAAAGAGGCGGTCGGGCGAGCGCAGCTCGAAGGCGCCCAGCACCTCGAGCTCGCCCAGCCGTGCCGGCACCTCCGCCGACGGCAGGCGAACCGCCGTCACCTTGCCCGGCTCGCCCGCCGCCATGCGGCAAGCGCCCAGGGCCAGCAGCGCGAGGAGCGCCAGCCAGATCCGGTCAGGCATTCAAAGCAGGGCGGCCCGCCTCTGCCCGAGGCGGGCCGCCGC
>JBGAKU010000022.1:0-34953 GCA_044224255.1 Geminicoccaceae bacterium | reverse complement strand
GGGCGGGTTAGACCAGACCCGCGACGACCGCGATAATGGCCGCGATCAGGCCCCAGAGAACCAGACTGGCCAACAGCGCCGGCCCGAGCCAGCGACCGTCCCCCCGGGGCGCCACAGGCGCCTTCTCCGCGCGCCCGGGCCACGCGCCCTCCAGCACGCTCGCCATCACGACCTCCGCCCCTTGTCTGGGGCAGAGGTCGCCATTCGCGGCTTTTGCTTCAATGCGCGCGCCGGTGAAATGTTGGACAGCCCCGCGCCGCAGCAGCGATCCCGTGCCGGAACGTCCTCGCCCTGCGCCGCACCCGCCGCCCCGACATCGCCCTGGTCAGCCTCGGCCCCGGCGCCATCCCACCGCCGCGTCGGCCTGCTCGGTCAACTTCCGCTATTGGTAGAGCCGAAGCGTCAACGGGCACGGCTTGGCGAGACGCGTCTCATCCCGGCCTGTAGGGTCCGGCCCCTCTTGCCACGTGGGGATCTCGGATGAAGGACCTGCCGCCGCGGGGGGCGCTGCTGCTCATCGCTGTTCTGCTGATCTCGCTCAACCTCCGCCCTGCGGTGGCAGCGCTCTCGCCGCTGCTCGAGACGATCCGGGCCGATCTTGCGCTCGGCTACCCGGCGCTCGGCCTTCTGACCACCATCCCGGTCCTGTGCATGGGCGTGTTCCCGGCCGTGGCCGTGGCCGCCACCGCGCGCTTCGGCACCGAGCGCACGCTCGGGGCCGCCATCGCCCTCCTGGCCGTCGCCGTCGCGGCGCGCTTGGCCGGCAGGAGCGACATCGTCCTGTTCGGCAGCGCCCTTGTTGCCGGCATGGCGATCGCCGGCGCCCAGACGCTCCTCCCCGCCGTGGTGAAGCAGCACTTCGCCCACCGCGCGCCGCAGGTCATGGGCCTCAGCGCCGCGGTGATGACGATGGGGGCCGGCCTCGCCGCCGGCACCACCGCCATCCTGGCCGCCACCTTCGGCTCCTGGCCGGTCGCCCTGGCGCTCTGGGCGGTCCCGGCCGTCGCGGCGGCGGCACTCTGGCTGCCGTTCGCGCGCGGAACGCGAGCGTCCGCGACCGAGCGGCAGACGGCTGGCGACGGCCTCCCGTGGCGGGACGGTCGGGCGTGGCTGATCACGCTCTATTCCGCCGTCGTGTTCTCCACCTTCTGGTCGGTGCTGACCTGGCTCGCCCCGGCCTACCGGGATCAGGGGTGGAGCAGCATCGAGGCGGGATCGCTCCTGGCCGTCCTGACCGCCGCGCAGATCGCGGGCTCGCTCGCTCTGTCGGCCGTCGTCACGCGCTCCGCCGACCGTCGGCCATGGATGATCTTGAGCCTCCTCGTCAACACGGCCGGCCTCGCCGGCGTGGCGCTCGCACCTCTGGCAGCACCCTGGCTCTGGACCATCGTCCTGGGGCTGGGCATGGGCCCCTTGTTCCCATTGGCGTTGATGCTGCCCATCGACTACGGCCACGACGCGGCCGCGGTTCGCCGGCTGACGGTGATGACCTCGAGCCTGGCCTACCTGCTCGCCGCCCTCGGCCCCCTCGCGATCGGCTGGCTGCGCGGCGCCACCGGCAGCTTCACCATCCCCTTCCTCACCCTGGCGCTGCTCGTCGCCGCGATGCTGCCCCTCGTGCGATGGTTCCGCCCGGCCCAAGTGCACGTGGATGGAGCCTATGGTACCGCTTCCATGATGCCAAATCCATCAGGGAGAGATAGATAAGCGACCCACGACATTGACGAAATTCGCCGCACCAATAGTAGAAGCCAACTTTCTGTATTGCCACAACATGTCGCCAAAATCAGGGTGTAGTGGTCCAGGTACCCGTTAACGACTGCCTACCTCCGCCAGACATGGCGACCGACGGGATCGAGCTGCTGCCAACCCGCTCGGGCCAGCTCGGGCCCGTCGTGCTGCTCCTCCGGGTAGCCGACGCAGAGATAGGCCACCAAGGACCAGCCCGCCGGCACGCCGAGGATGCGCGCGACCTCGGCAGGATCGAGGATCGACACCCAGCCCACACCGACGCCGCGGGCGCGCGCCGCCAGCCACAGGGTGTGCACCGCCGTCACCACGGAGTAGCGGAGTGTCTCGGGCATGGTCCGGCGGCCGAGCCCGTGCCCGCTCGGGGTACCCTCGTCCGCGAACACCGCTAGGTGCACCGGCGCCTCCCCGAGGCCGGCCAGCTTCAGGCCCGCGTAGAGCCGCGCCCGCTCGCCCGCATAGCCGGCGAGCGCCTCTCGGTTGCAGCGCAGGAAATCCTCGCACACCGCGGCGCGCCGCCCCGGCGTCTCGACCAGCACGAAGCGCCAGGGCTGGCTGTGGCCGACGGAAGGCGCCAGGCAGGCGAGGTCCAGCAACTCTTCGACGAGCGCCGGTGCCACCGGGTCGCGCCGGAACCGCCGCACGTCGCGCCGCCAGCGGAAGAGCTCCCCCAGCTGCGCCCCGAACGCCGCGTCGAACTCGGGCGGGCCAGCCGTCACGGCAGCGCGACGTCGATCTCGCCGCCGCGATGGCGGAACTCGAAAATTGGAGACATCATTCTCATTCAACCTCTGCCAGTGTTGCGGCAATACCTTGGATCGACCGGAACAGCACCAGCGGATCATCCCTGCTCGTCACAAGCCCCCACCGCACCTAGAATCTCGCCGCCGCCTCGTCCACGGCATTGACCAGGACCGACCGCCCGCCGATCAGCGCGGCACCCACCAGCGCATCGGCCTGCTCGGCTAATTTCCATTATTGCTACTTGGTACGGTGAAACCCTAGCAGATTGACCTTGGCTCTTCTGAAGAGAGCGGGCAACATTCCCAGTACGCCTTCGCATGCAATTGGGCAAATTTCTCATTTCTCTGAAGATCTGCGGTGCTTTGCCGTGCAAGTAACGGCTGTCCAGGTTCAAAATAATCAGATGCCACAAACTCTCTTACATCGGCCCATTTCGTGTTATCATCCTGGCCAAGCGTGATCCGTACTTTGCCTGGTGTTCCATCACGGAGAATGCATTGATTTGGTTTAAATTCACAACCGATGCACGGAACATCAGGTATGATGGCTACTATCGCCGCAATGCCAGCCAGGAGTGCTCCTATGCCGGCACAGACACCACCGAAGGTCTCCCACCATGACTTTTTCTCTGCATTAGAGCTAGTTTTCACCATATTGGAACGTCTCGACTTTTGCTACATGACTGTCCGGTTCCGGAGATCAGCGCCTCCCGAAGGCCGGCTGTGAAGCAAGAGATCAGCGGCAGGCTTGTGCCGTTAACCAGCAATCAGGGCTCGCGGAGTTCATGGTCCCGCCCTGCTGACCTGCTCGCTGCACTGAGCATCCCTGACCCGCGCTTACGCCAGGGATAACGCGACCCGCTCACCACCTGCTGTTCTGAGTTTAACGCAGTGCCTCCTGAACCGCCAGCGTCGCACCGTGCGGCTGGATGATGGCATCGTCGTTGGCCGGGCTGTTTTAGCCGAGGGAGACTGGCACCGCCTGCCGGCCATTGTTCCGGACACGGCCGCAGCAGCCTTGCCCCCGCCGCGCGACGGATCCACGGAATTCCAGGGACACTGTACACAGGGCGTTCTCTGTCCAGGACTATCGCAGAATAGAGGCGCGCTCGCTGGACGAAAATCTGCGTCGTCCGACGTGACAGCCATGACATACAACGTGCCATGACATGTTCCAGCTAGCCCACCAATATTACGTAGCCAGAAATCTCCACAAACCTTCGCTTCAGTATTAGGTATAGCTGATGGAGGGGGTATTTCTCGACAGCATTCGCTTGTGTCGTTTCCACACTCCAAACTAATATCAGCAAAATGGGCAGACGATGGCACTAACATCATGCCACTGCCGGCTCTAATACATACCGTGACACGGCCAGAAGTGTCCTCGCCATCGGCATGCGCCGCTACGTCCTTAGCCTGCCACTTCACCGAAGGTATAATCTCTCCGTAGAGTGGAATTAATATCTTCAATATTCTTTCACTGCAGTTAGCTCTGTCCAGTCGCCATTCACTATATACTTGATTAATACCGTCCCATTGCTTTTTGGTTATCTCGGCTCCCGTTTGTACATTAAGTACTTTTAATATCGCCGCTCCAACCTCTAGATTGCCCTGAATCGATAGATAGTCGCCAACGTTCTTCGTTTCGGAACACATCTTATTGACCGTCTCGTATAACTCACGCCGATCTTCCAAACTTAGAGCGGCAAGGACCGACGATGAGAACAGTACATTCGCGGTAGCTATCGCCAGGGTCGCTAAAATTACGCGCATCCTCATCTCAGCCAACTCCTTTCCAAAAAATAAAACCGGGTAGCAAGGCATTTCCTTAAGATTTTTTGTATGTTTCCTGTAACACTGGACACTGTCAACGGGACAAAAGGGGCTGGACTCTTAGGTCCGCCAGGCAGCGCCGCAGCGATCAGGGTAGCGTCGCCGGCGGAGCCGTGGCGCACGACCACAGCAGCCGACCATCCACCTCAAAATCGGGGACACCGTCCTCACCCACCTTCTGCCAGTGACGCGGCGATGTCCTGGATCGACCGGAATAGCACCAGCGGATCGTCCCCGCTCGCCAAGTACCCCCATCGTGCCCAGAACCGCGCCGCCTCCGCGTCCAGCGCGTTGACCACGACCGCTCGTCCGGCCGATCAGCGGCACCCGCCACGCAGCGCAGAGGCGGCGCGGTAGCGCCGTCCCAATCCCGCGCCCGGCCCAGCCGAGGTCCGTGGCGAGCTAGCCGAGCAGCAGGCAAGGGACCGGGCTCGGCGGCTGGCCGGTGCGGATGGCGCGGCAGCGTCGCCGGCAGGACGGCCGTGGGCGCAAGGCCATAGAGCCGACGACCCGCCCGGCCTCGTGCACCACCATGACGACGGTGAGGCCTCTCTGGTTCGCCCGCGCCCGCGTTTTGAGCCAGCGGTCGAGCACCGGCCTGCCGCATGAGAAGGACGAGACCTCGTGCGCCGCCGTCAATAGCTCCGGCGCCGCCAGCATGGGCTCAATCGCCCCGAGCCTCCCAGGGCGCCTTCCGTCGGAACAGTTCGACCAATTCGGGTACGGGTGCGGCCGGTGCCGTCACCGCCTCCATGAAGGCAGCAAAGCCTTCCTCGCTCATCCGCACCAGCGTCTGCTCCAGCACCACCTCCTCGGCCGCCCGCACCGCCGCCTCGCGCACGAAGTCGGTGCGCGAGCGGCCGCGCAGTGCTGCGGCGCGGTCGATCACGGCGATGTCGGCCTCGGGCAGCCGCATCGACAAGGGATGTTCCCTGCGTCTGGCGACGGTGGTCATGGCAAATTCCTTCGGCTCGCGCCGAACATATCGATCCGTAGCGCATTCTGCAATACGATAGCACGGACGTATCAAGGATTATTATCCTTGATCTTGCTCGATCTTTTGGCGATAAGCTGCCAGGTTGCCCTGTCCCGGAGACCGCCATGTCCGCCATCCCCGCATCCGCCGCGATCGACGCCACCGCCGACCCCGGCACCGCCCGTCCGTCGGTGCTGCCGAGCCAGGACCGCGAGGAGTTCGCTCGCCTCCACGCGAGCGTCACCTCGGACTGGGGCCCGCGCGACGCCTATGAGCGGCGCTGGGTGATGGAGCTGGTGACCTCGATGTGGCGCCAGGGACGGCTGCGCGGCCTGGAGCTGGCGATGCTCGCCGCGGCCGAGCAGGAGAGCCCGCCCAGCGAGGCGACGGTGAGGAAGCTGCTCGCCTTCGCCCGCTACGGAGCCCGGATCGACAAGGACATCGGCCGCGCGCTGCAGGCCCTGCGCGTCCTGCGCGACCGTCCCGATGCCTGGATCGACGAGCTGCGGGACGGCACGCCCGAACCCACGGCCGCCGTCTCGCACGAGCCGGCGGAACGCACGCACGAACCCGCGCCGGTGAGCACGAACCTGGAAATGCGCACGCCCGAACCCGAGCCGCCCGCCCTCAACCGCCGGCAGCGCCGGCAGCTCGAGGCCCTGGCACGGCAGGCGCGGCGCCGGGCGGCGTAGCGCTCAGGCCGGCGCCCGCTCGTCCGCGAGGGCGGCGGCCAGGGCGTCGTCGACCCGCTCGCACCAGACGAACTCGAGGCCCTGCCGCGCGCCCTCGGGGATCTCCTCGTAGTCGCGGCGGTTGCGGGCGGGCAGCAGAACGCGCCTGATGCCGGCGGCGTGGGCCGCGACCACCTTCTCCTTGATGCCGCCCACGGGCAGCACCAGGCCGCGCAGGCTGATCTCGCCGGTCATCGCGGTGTCGGCGCGCACCTTGCGGTGGGTCAGGAGCGAGGCCAGGGCGGTGAACATCGCCACACCGGCGGACGGGCCGTCCTTGGGGATGGCACCCGCCGGGACGTGGACGTGGATGTCCGAGCGCTCGAACAGCTTCTCGTCGATGCCGAGATCGGCGGCGCGCGACTTGACCAGGCTGAGCGCGGCGGTGGCGCTCTCGCGCATGACGTCGCCGAGCTGGCCGGTCAGGATCAAGGCACCCTTGCCCGGAATGCGGGTCGCCTCGACGAACAGGATGTCGCCGCCGACCGGGGTCCAGGCAAGGCCGGTCGCCACGCCGGCCACGCTGGTGCGCTCGGCCACCTCGCTCTCGAACCGGCGGCCGCCCAGGATCGACTCCAGGTCACCCGTGTCGATCACGGTCTTCTCGCTGCGACCGCCTGCCACCCGGACCGCGACGGAGCGCAGGACCGCGCCGACGGTGCGCTCCAGGTTCCGCACCCCGGCCTCGCGCGTGTAGTCGCGAACGAGATGATGCAGGGCGTCGTCGGTGATGTCGGCCTGCTCGGGCGTGAGCCCCGTCGCCTTGAGCTGGCGGGCAAGCAGGAAGCGGCGGGCGATGCCGACCTTCTCGTCCTCGGTGTAGGAGGGCAGCTCGATCACCTCCATCCGGTCGCGCAACGGCCCGGGGATGGTGTCCAGCATGTTGGCGGTGCCGATGAACATGACGTGGCTGAGATCGAACGGCACGCCGAGATAGGCATCGCGGAAGGTCGAGTTCTGCTCGGGGTCGAGCACCTCCAGGAGTGCCGCCGACGGGTCGCCGTGGAAGCCGGTGCCCAGCTTGTCCATCTCGTCGAGCATCATCACCGGGTTGCGCACGCCGACCTTGCGGATGGCCTGGATGATGTTGCCCGGCAAGGCACCGACATAGGTCCGGCGGTGACCGCGGATCTCGCTCTCGTCGTGCACGCCACCCAGGGAGACGCGGGCGAACTTCCTGCCCATGGCGCGGGCGATGCTCTGGCCGAGGCTGGTCTTGCCGACGCCGGGCGGGCCGACGAAGCACAGGATCGGGCTGCGCCCCTCCGGCGCCAGCTTGTGCACCGCGAGATATTCGACGATCCGCTTCTTGATCTTCTCGAGGTTGTAGTGGTCCTCGTCGAGCACGCGCTGCGCCGCGGCGATGTCGATCCGGTCCTCGGTCTCCTTGGCCCAGGGCAGCTCGATCAGCGTGTCGAGATAGGCGCGCAGCATGCCGTGCTCGGCGGCGGCCTCGGGCATGCGCTCCAGCCGGCGCAGCTCCTTGTTGGCCTGGGTCAGCACCTCCTCCGGCATGCCGGCCTCGGCGATCGCCTTCTTCAGGTCCTCGACCTCGGCCGCCGTGCCCTCGTCCTCGCCCAGCTCCTTGCGGATGGTCGCGAGCTGCTCGCGCAGGATCGCCTCGCGCTGGCGCTTCTCCAGGGTGCCGCGGGTGGCCTCGCCCAGCTCGCGCGACAGGCGCAGCACGCCCAGGCGCTGATTGAGGAAGTCGAGCACCCGGTCGATGCGGCGAACGAGGTCGAAAGTCTCGAGCACCTCCTCCTTCTCGCTGGCGCTGATGTCCATGGTGCTGGCGACGAGATCGGCGAGCTGCCCCGCCGAAGGTATCGAGCGGATGGTGTCGGTGAGCTCGCGCGGCGCCTGCGGCAGCAGCTCGACCGCCTCCAGCGCCCGCTCGCGCAGGAGCATGAAGCGCGCCTCGACCTCCTGGCTCTTGTCCTCCGGCTCGTCGACCAGCTCGAAGCGGGCGGTCAGGAACGGATAGCCACCGGTGAACTCGAGGATACGGAAGCGCTGCTGGCCCTGGCAGATCAGATGGTGGTTGCCGTCGGGCGCGGTCATGTAGCGGAGCACGTTGGCCGTGGTGCCGACCCGGTGCAGGTCGAGCGGGCCCGGATCGTCGATGCCCGCCTCGCGCTGCAGGACGACGCCGATCGGGCGCTCGCCGCGCACGCCGGCCTGCGCCGCCGAGATCGAGCGCGGCCGGGCCATGGTCACGGGCACGACGGTGCCAGGGAACAGGACGAGGTTGCGAACCGGCACCAGCGGCAGGATGTCCGCCGGCAGATCGACGGTGATGTTCGGTTGGTCGGCCATGGGTTCAGCCCAGCTTGCGCAGGGTAAGGGTCAGGCAGCCTTGCGCCAGCTCGCGCCGGGTCAGCTCGTAGTGCCCCGCGGCGAGGCCGATGCGGCGCTCGAAGCAGCCATGCGGCATCTCCAGGCGCCGGATCACCCCGGCACCGCGCGGCGTCGGCAGGGTGCGCTCTCCGGCGACGGTGAGGCCGCCCTCCTCGAGCCGGACCTCGACCTGGTCCGCGGCAACGCCCGGCAGGGCGACCTGGATCCAGACCTCACCGTCGGTCTCGAACACGTCGACGGGCGGCTCCCAGCAGGCCGTGCGCCGCTTCGCGCCGCTCGGCCGGAACAAATCGCGATGCGCCCGCTCCGCCTGATCGAGGAGCTGCAGCGCCTGCGCCCACATCCAGTCCGGCCTGCTCTGCGCCATCGCGCCACCTTCCGAGAGCTGCATCCGCAAAAGCAGGGCAATGGGCATCCCCGGCCGTCTCGTCAAGCCGGCGGCCAGGGGAACATCCGCCTGCGGCGGCTGCCCGTTCGCCGGGCAGGACGCATTAAGTGCGTGAACCGCCAGCCTGTTCCGGCGCGGGCGATGCTACGTCCACAAGAACATCCCGCACCTTATCCCGCGCGCTGTGGAAAAGTCCCGGCCCAGAACCGGCCGAGCCCGGCCCAATCCGCCGCCTGCGGCCGCCGAACGCACTCGGCCAGAAGCTCGGCGAAGCCCGCCGGCAGGTCGGGGGGCGCACCATAACGGACGCGCACCGACCCTTCGCGGAACCGGTCGCAGGCGAGGCGCCAGGGCTCGTGACCCGGCCAGTGGAGCGTGAGACTGGCCTCCTCCGGCCGGTAGGCGGCGGTGTAGACCGTGCCGAAGCCCTGGTGGTGGCGATCCGCATAGAGCGGCGGGGACAGGAAGGCGGCGACCAGCGCCTCTTCCGTCAGCCCCTCGCGCCCCAGCAGGCGGGCCAGCGCCTTCGCCCGCTCGACCGTGTTCGAGAACTGCGCCCGCTCCGGCAGCTCGACCCGATGCTGATGGTTGGTGGCCCAGGGTCGCGCCAGGAACTCGGCCGGCCGGTCGGGGCCGATGAAGGCGGTGACGTGCTCGCCCTTCCGGTCGACCAGGGTCAGGTTGTAGGCCATGTGGGTGGGGATGCGGCGCAGTGCTGCGACCGCCTCGCGGGTGCTCGCGCAGGTCTCGAGGAGGTAGCGCACGATCAGCGGCACGCCGAACCCCTCGCCCACCACCTTGCGGCCGCCGAAGGCGAGCGAGACCGCGAGCCCGGCCGCGTTGACGCCGTCGGCCGCACCTGCGATGGCCTCCATGGTCGCTACCACCCGCTGGCCGCTCCAGGCGCTGCGCAGGACCGTCGCCTCGTTGAGGCGCGGGTCCAGATCGTAGTTGCGGACCAGGAGCGGGCCGTCGCGGTCGATCAGCACGGCCTGGGAGCAATGGAGCAGATAGGCGGGCGGGTTCCAGAAGGTCAGGAAGCGGGCCGCGATCTCGTCGCCGTCCACCGCCTCGACCTGTCGCCGCCAGACCGGAACCAGCTCGGGCATGTGCCGATAGAGCTGCCGCTCGCCGTCCTCCAGCCGCACCGCTCCGCCGCGCGCCAGGTACCACCGGCGCCAGCCCGGCCAGGCCGCAGCGAAGGCCGCCCGCCATGCCGCGCCGGGTCCGCCCTCCTCCAGGGACCGGAAGGTCAGCTCCATCCTGCGTCCTCCTACATCATGGATCAAGATGTAGGTCGCGAGCGGCTCGCGGCAAGGGCCGTGCCGTGATCGTGGGCGAGACGGTCCGGCAGTCCGATCTGCCCTATCTGCGTCAGACCTACCGGCTGATCGGCCACCCCACGGTCGCGCGCGTGCCCCGGCTGCAGCAGGGCGGCGGGTTCGGCGACCAGGAGGGCCACCCCTATGCCTGGGCCGTGTTCGTCCAGGTCGACGGTCTGGCCCGGCGGGTCAGCAGCGCACGTGGTCACGGGCGGGAATGGAACAGTCTCGACCGCCTGGAGCGCTGGTTGCGCAGCCAGGGCTTCCGGTACTGGTGGGTGAGCAACGAGCTCGACCCGCCGGTCGAGCCCGAGATCTGAGCGCGTGTAGCGCCGGAACCAGCCATCAACCTGCGAGTTGCTCCCGCAATGAGAAGGGAGCACGAGCAATGGCCCGAACTGTTCTGTCGAGATCTGCAGTCTATTTGCCAATAGCCCTGCTGCTGGCCGCGTGCGCTGGCGAGAACGTGCCGGAGGCGCAGCTCGCGCGGGCGCAGCTCGCGGTCGACCGGGCCGTCGCCGCGCAGGCCGGTACCCACGCACCGACCGAGCTGTCACGGGCACAGACCGAGCTCAGCGACGCCCGCAAGGCCATCGATGCCGAAAACTATACCGAGGCGCGCCGCCTCGCCGATCAGGCGGAAGCCGACGCCACGCTGGCCGAGACGCGGGCGCAGGCCGCCGTCGAGACCGAGAACCTGAAAGAGATGAAGGGCACGGTAGGCGACCTGCAGCAGTCGAACACCCCGGCGCCGACGACGCTGGTGCCGAACTGATCGGGAGGATCGCCATGTCGAGGATCACCCTAGGGGTTCCGCTCATCGCCCTGCTGGCCGCCACGGGCTGCGCCCAGCGGCCAGCCTCGCTCGACCAGGCGCAGACGGCGCTGCAGAGCGCGCGAAGCGACCCGGACGTCTCGACCTATGCCGCCGCGGAGCTCGATGCCGCGCAGACGCAGCTGAAGAGCGCGAACGACGCCTGGGAGCAGGGCGAAGGTCAGGCCGAGGCCGCGCACCGGGCAGATCTGGCGATGAGCCAGGTCCAGATCGCGCAGGCCTCGGCGGAGTCACGAAAAAGCCAAGCCGAGGCCACCGAGCTGGGTGGGCAGCGCGACCAGGTGATGCGCGAGAAAGCGGAAGCCGAGGTCACGACGCTGCGCCAGCAGCTGGCCGCCCTGCAGGCCAAGCAGACCAATCGCGGCATCGTGCTCACGGTGGGCGACGTCCTGTTCGACACCGGTCAGGCCACCCTGAAGCCGGGCGCGGTCAACGAGATCATCCGGCTGGCCGAGTTCCTGAAGGAGAACCCGAGCCGTCGCGTGCGCATCGAAGGCCATACCGACAGCACGGGCTCGATGCGGACCAACGCCACCCTGTCGCAACGGCGTGCCGACACGGTCGCGGACACACTGGTCGCCGCCGGCGTGCCCCGCGACCGGATGGTCGCGACCGGCCTGGGGCCGGATTACCCGGTCGCCAGCAACGCCACCGCCGCGGGGCGCCAGCAGAACCGCCGGGTCGAGGTGGTGATCGAGAACGCGTCGCCGACGATGACCCCGTCGGCCAGCCTCTAGCTCGCCGGTCAGCCGCCGCGCTGGGCCGCCAGATACACGCCGTAGAGCCAGGCGGAGCCCAGCGCGAGCAGCAGGACGACGACGAACACGATCAGGATCACCAGGGCCGCCTTCCACAGGTCGCGGGCCGGGCGGCCCGGCTGGCAGAACGGCACGAGATTGAAGGCAAGCCCGCCGAGGACGACCAGCCCGCAGCCGATCGAGAACAGGGTCAGCGAGACGGGCTGGAAGATCGCGACCAGCGCGAACAGGCACAGCGCGATGATCAGCGCCTCGGCCGTGTGCGCCTGCGCGCCCGACATGCCGCCGGTGGCCCTGACCTCGCTCATGAGCGCACCGCCCGGCCCGATCCGTCGAACACATGGGTCTGGCCGGGCTGCCAGCGCACATGGACCCGGTCGCCCTCCCGGATCGGCGTGCGCCACCCGGTCACCACCCGCAGATCGTGGCTGCCGTCGTTGAGGTGCGCCAAGGTCTCGGCTCCCATCGGCTCGATGATGTCGACCATGGAGGACAGCCCGTCGTCGACCTGCTCGTGCACGATCTCCAAATTGCGCGGCCGGATGCCGAGCGTCACCTTGGCGCCCGGCGTGAGGCTGCGCACCGCCGGGTCGACGACCAGCGCCAGCCGTTGGTCGCCGGAGACCGTGAAGCGTGCACGACCGTCGTCGCCGAGCCCTTCCAGCGCGGCCGCGAGCAGGTTCATCTGCGGCGTGCCGATGAAGCCGGCGACGAACAGGTTGGCGGGCCTGGCGAAGATCCCATGCGGGCTCGCGACCTGCTCGATCACGCCCGCGCGCATCACCGCGATGCGGTCGGCCATGGTCAGCGCCTCGAGCTGGTCGTGGGTGACGATGATCGTCGGCCGCCGCAGGCCCTGCAGCACGAGCTTGATCTCGCCGCGCATCTCTTCGCGCAGCTGCACGTCGAGCCGCGAGAGGGGCTCGTCGAACAGAAAGCAGCTCGGATCGCGGATGATGCAGCGACCCACCGCAACCCGCTGCTTCTCGCCTTCGGCGAGCTGGCTCGGCCGCCGGCCGAGCACGGCCTCGAGCTGCAGCACCTTCGCGGTCTCGGCGACCTTGGCCTGAATCCGGGTGCGGTCCAGCCTTTCGGCGTGGAGCGGATAGGCCAGGTTCTCGGCCACGGTCAGGTTGGGGTAGAGGGCGTAGAACTGGAACGCCATCGCCACGTTGCGCTGGCGGGTAGCGAGCTCGTTGACCCGCTGGCCGCCCAGCATGATGTCGCCGCTCGAGGCCCATTCCAGGCCGGCGATCATCCGCAGGGTCGTGGTCTTGCCGCAGCCGGATGGGCCGAGCAGGCACAGAACCTCGCCGTCGGCAATGTCGAGGTCGGCGCTGTCGACGGCCTTGAGCGGGCCGAACTCCTTGGTGACCTGACGCAGCTCGACCTTGGCCATGGTCTCAGCGCCGCACGGTGCCGAAGGTCACGCCGCGCAGGAGCTGGTTCTGCAGCATGAAGGTCACCACGATGATGGGGATCAGGAACAGGGTCACGATCGCGGCGAGCAGGCCGTAGTCGACCCCGATCTCGCCGCCCAGCGTGCGCGCCATCGCGACCGGCACGGTGCGTGTCTCCACGCCGGTCAGCAGGAGCGCGAACAGGAACTCGTTCCAGGTCAGGATCAGGCCGAAGACGAAGGTGGCGGCGAGCCCGGCGGTGACCTGCGGCAGGCAGATCTTGAAGAAGACGCGGGCCTCCGACGAGCCGTCCATGCGCGCGGCATCCTCGACCTCGCGGTTCAGCTCGTCGAAGAAGCTTTTGATCATCCAGACCGAGAACGGGATGTTGAACGCGGTGTAGAGCAGGATGACGCCGACATAGGTGCCGGCGAGCCCGGCCAGGCGGAACATCAGGAAGATCGGGATGATCACCACGATCGCCGGCATCATGCGCGTGGTCAGGATGATGAACAGATAGGTATCGTTGCCCTTCAAGGGGTAGCGCGAGAAGCCGTAGGCGGCGAGGCAGCCGATAACCAGGGCGAGCAGCACGCTGGTGCCGGAGATGAACATGGAGTTGAAGAAGTAGCGCAGGAACTGGGTCTCCTGCGACGCCTGGGCGGTGATGCTGGCGCGGTAGAACACGCTGACGAAATTGTCCCAGATCGGCTGGAAGAACAGGAGCGGCGGCACCGCCAGCGTGTCGCCGCGCGACTTGAACGCGGTCAGGATGATCCAGAACACCGGGAAGAAGTAGATCAGGCTGATCGCCGCCGCCAGGGCGGTCCAGCCCCAGCCGGCCTTGCCGATCTCGCGCCGGGCCTGCATCAGGCGGCCTCCTGATTGCGCCGGTTGACGGCGTACAGATAAAGGCTGGTGAGCACGATCACGACGAACAGCACGATGTAGGCGAGTGCCGTCGACTGGCTGGTGCGGAAGTTCTGGAACGCCACACGATAGACATAGACGCCGATCGTCTCGGTCGCCGAGCCGGGGCCGCCCTGCGTGATGATATAGACGATGTCGAACAGCTTGAAGGTCTCGATCGTGCGGAACAGGACCGCGAGCAGGAGAAGGCTACGGATGTAGGGGAAGGTGATGGTGCTGAATCGCCGCCACCAGGAGGCCCGATCGACCTCGGCCGCCTCGTAGAGATATTTCGGCACGCTGACCAAGCCCGCAAGCACCAGCAGCATGACGAACGGCGACCACATCCAGGCATCCGCCGCCACCACACCGATGATCGCACCCCAGGGTGTCGCCAGCAGCGCGAACGGCTCGCCGGTGAAGAAGGTGTTGATGAACTGGCTGACCAAGCCGAAGGTCGGCTCATAGTAGAGCTTGAAGAACACGCCGACCGCCACGGGCGACAGCATCATCGGCGTCAGCACCAGCGTGAGCAGGACGCGGCGCAGCGGAAACTGCCGCTCGAACAGCAGCGCCAGCAGAAAGCCCAGGACGAGCTGCAGCAGAACGCTGGCACCCACGATCAGGGCCGTGGTCTGGAACCGCTCCCAGATCACGGGGTCGGTCAGGACCCGGCCATAGTTCTCGAGCCCCTCGAAGCTCGGCACGGCCTGCCGGTTGGCCCGGTAATTGTAGAAGCTCAGGCCGAAGGACCAGAGCAGCGGGAAGATGTTCATCAAGAACAGGACGATGATCGCCGGTGCCACCAGGAGCGGCCCACGGCGCTCGGGCGCCATGATCCAGGGCAGGAACCCGCCTTCCCGCCGCACCTCCGCGCGGATGATGTCGGTCGTCGCCATGCCGTCGCGTCGCCTCGCCCTGCCACAAGATGCGGCGGGGCCGACATGGCTGCCGGCCCCGCCCCTCTTCGATGCTACTCGATGCGGTCGGCGTCCCGCAGAATACGGTCCTGGAACTCCGCCACGGTGTCCAGGGCCTGCTTCGCCGAGATCTGCCCGGTGATCGCCTTGTCGAACTCCTGCTGCTGCTGCGTCAGAAGCTCGAAGAACTCCGGAATGTGCCAGACGTCACGCTGCCAGTCGATCATCTCCTTGTGCGCCCGGTTCCAGGGCCGCAGCGAATCGTACTCGGGATCGGCCATGACGCTGCGCAGGCCGGACTGACCGCCATTGGCGACGAACTTCTTCTGGGTCTCCGGGTTGAGCCACCATTTCACCACCTCGAGGGCGGCCTCGTTGACCTCGTCCGAGTTCCAGGTGGTGAGCACGAACGGCTGACCACCGATATTGCCGGTGCGGTCGATCGTGCCGTCAGCCTTCTTCGTGCCGGGCGCAACGCCGAACGCCGACTTGTCGGCGACCTTGGAGGTCTTGGGATCGAGCACGGGCTCGCCCAGGCCGACCCAATCGATCGCGGCTGCGACCTTGCCCTGCATGAACAGGTCCTGGACGACGAAGATGTCCATCTGCCCGGTCTTCGCGACCGGCGGCATGTAGGGCAGCATGCTCAGGAACTCGTCGAGCGACTTGATCGCTACATCGGAATTCACGACCCCGAGCGCCTGGCCCTCGGGCGCTTTGGTCTCGTCCCAGATCGAGCCGCCGTTCTGCCAGATGAAGGCGTTGATCTGCATGGTCGAGAAATCATAGCCGACGCCGGCCTGATACGAGATGCCGTAGAAGTCGTCGTCCGCCACGCCGTCGCCGAGCGGGTCGCCCTTCTTGCGCTGGAAGTGCTTGCCGATGTTGGCCCAGGTCTGCCAGTCGACCTGCTGCCAGTCCTCATAGGTGCAGGGCAGCTTCTGATTGAAGGTCGCCTGGAACTTGGCGGCCTCCTTCTCGTTGCAGAACAGGTCCTTGCGATAGTAGGTGACGTAAGTGTCGGGGAATTGCGGGAAGCCGTAATAGTGGGCCCCCTCCTTCGGCCACTCGCCCGCCTCCTTGAGCTGCTTGGCGGTCTGGTGCGGGTAGGTCGAGTAGGCCGAGACCAGGACCGGGTGCAGATCCTTCATGATCTTGGTCAGCTCGGGGTCGTTCTTCATGTCGTCGGTCAGGTCCTTGTAGTACCCGCCCTCGACGAAGGACCCGAGCCACTGGCTGTCGGTCACGATCATCTGGTATTTCTGCTCGCCGGAGGTCAGCGAGGCAGCGACCCGCTCGTAGAATGACGGCCAGGGAATGAAATCCATGACCAGGCTGACGTTCTTACCGCTCGGCGACTTGAACGAGCGGTCGAACTCCTCCTTCATGAACCGGGTCGGCGGCCAGTCGGGGACCGCCATGTTGATCGTGATGTCCTGGGCCCTGACGGTGCCTGCCCCCAGCACGACTCCGAGCGTCAGCGCCGCCAGGGCACCGCCGTTCAGCAGCCTGTGAACCATCGTCTGCTTCATCTAGCCTCCCTCGCCGGCTGTTGCCGGGCTCATTGGCCACTTTCGTGGCCGCGCCAGAAAACTCAGTCGATTCGTCGGCCGGTCTCCCGATCGAACAGATGCAGATCCTCCGGCCGGATCACCACCTCGATTTCCTGCCCGGGCCCGAGTGCCTGCGCCCGATCCTCGGGCAACACCATCTTGAGGTGCTCGCCGCCAAGATCGAGATCGAGCACCGTGATGTCGCCCAGAGGCTCGGTGAGCTGGATCGCGGCGCGAAATCCGCCGGCGGCGCCGATCGTGATGTCGTGCGGCCGAACGCCCACCGTCACCTGGTCGCCGACGCTGAGCGAGGCATACCCTTCGGCCAGCGCAACCTCTCCGAACGGAAGCTCCAGCCGGTCCCTCCCGTCGCGCCGCAGGATGCGCCCGGGCACGAAGTTGATCGCGGGCGCGCCCACCATGCGGGCCGCGTAGGCGTCGGCCGGGCGGGCATAGAGCTGATGCGGCGTGCCGACCTCGACGATGCGCCCGTCGCGCATCACCGCGATCCGCTGCCCCATGGTCAGCGCCTCGAGCTGGTCGGGCGTGGCGTAGAGCATGGTGGTGCCGAGATCGCGGTGCAGCCGCTTGAACTCGGCGCGCATGTCGTGCCGCAGCTTGGCGTCGAGATTGGTCAAAGGCTCGTCGAGCAGCAGGAGCTTAGGCTGGCGGACCAGGGCGCGACCGATGGCAATGCGCTGCTGCTCGCCGCCCGAGGCGGTCGTGGTCTTGCGGTCCAGGGTATGGGTGATCCGCAGGAGCTCGGCCACCTCGTCCACCCGACGCTTGATCTCGCCCGCGGCGAGCCTGGCCTCGCGCAGAGGGTAGGCGAGGTTCTCGCGCACGGTCAGATGCGGGTAGAGGGCGAAGGTCTGGAAGATCATGGCGATCCCCCGGCCCTGCACCGGTGCCGCCGTGATGTCCCGCCCCGCGAACTCGATCCGGCCCGCCTCCAGCCGCTCGAGCCCGGAGATCGCCCGCAGGGTGGTGGTCTTGCCCGCGGCGCTCGGGCCGAGCAGGCAATAGAACTCGCCGGCGCGAACCTCCAGGGACAGCCCGTCCAGGGCGGTAACGCGCCCATAGCGCTTGACCAGCCCGGTCAGCGTCAGTTCGGTCACGCGACCTCGCCCGCTCCCTGTTTGGTTGTCATACCAGTTGCGGGCAGGCTAGCGGTTGCACCACGCGGCGCAACCCCCCAGATGCCGATCCGCTAAAGCTTAATCTCCGTACCGAGCACCCTGAGACACTCGCGCATGAAAGCGGCCAGTCCCGGCCAGCCCTTGGCCGAGACGAGCTTGCCGTCGACATGCGCACCGGTCGGCTCGACGTCGACATAGATCCCACCGGCCAGCCGGACCTCCGGCTCGCAGTAGTGCAGTGCTGCGACCTCCTTGCCCCTCACCACGCCGTCGACCGCGATCAGGATCTGCACGCCGTGGCAGATGGTGAAGATGGGCTTGTCGGCGTCGTGAAAGTGCTTGATCAAGCGCTGCACGCGCGGGTCGATCCGGATATATTCGGGGCCGCGCCCGCCGGCGCAGTAGACCGCGTCGTAGTCGCCGGGATCGACCTCCGTGAAGCTCTTGTTGAGCGTGTAGAGATGGCCCGGCTTCTCGGTATAGGTCTGGTCGCCCTCGAAATCGTGCAGGCTGGTCTTGATGTTCTCGCCCGCCTTCTTGTCCGGGCAGACCACGTGCACCGTGTGCCCCACGGCGTGCATCGCCTGCTCGAAGACGAAGATCTCGTACTCCTCGCTGAACTCGCCCACGAGCATCAGGATCTTCTTGCCAGGCATCGGTGCACTCCCTGTCGTCTTACATCTCGTCAGCGATTCCGTGGCGGCTGTGTGGAAACCAGCCGATGTCCAGTATCGCCGAAAGCTCGTAGGGGCATGTGGAGGGCAGAGCCCGGGCAGCCTCGCTCTCGCCGTACGCGTCCAGCCCCGTGGCTGCCAGCAGGCGGCCTCGCCCGTAGAGCCTTGGCAGCTGACGGACGAGATCACGTCTAAGGCTTCGGGTCAGCTTGTCCTCGATTTCGACGCGCGCATTGATGACCGAAACCCGCCATCCGCCGCGCGGATCTCGGGCCCGCGAGTGCTCCAGCTTCAGCAGGTGCTCGATGATCCGCCGGACGTGGCTTCGGATCGCATCGCGGCGGTCGCTGCCCACGTCCTGAATTTCCTCGGCGAGGTGACGCAGATCGAGCGGGCCGTTCCAACGATCCTTGGCGAGGCGGCGCAGGGCTGCAGCCTGGTCGCGGGTCCAGGCGTAGAAATCCTCTTCATGCAGCTCAGCGGCGTTGGTCGCCACGGACGGGATCCTCTATGACACGTACCGAGACCATCATGCCTCAAGCCTCGGCCCCTGTCTCTTCCCAACGCCTGGAGCGTGCCGAGCGCAGCACCGCCTCGCACACCCTCTGGGTCTGCAAAGCACTCCTGAAGTCCGGCTGCGCCGGCACGCCCGTCTCCAGCCCCTTCAGGAAATCCGCGACCGCGTGCACGAAGCTGTGCTCGTAGCCGATGACCAGGCCGGGCACCCACCAGTGCGCCATGTAGGGGTGCTCGCCGTTGGTGACGTGGATGCGGCGCCAACCGGTGGTGTGGCTCGGCACCTTCTCGCCGGTCTCCTTGGCACGGTACTCGAAGAAGTCGAGCCATTCGGGCTCGTGCAGGTCGAACTTGACCGAGCCGTCGGCACCGTTGAGCTCGAAGGTCTTGAGCGCCTTGTGACCGCGGGCGTAGCGGGTGCTCTCGAACACGCCCATGGCGCCGTTGGCGAAGCGGCAGATGAAGATGCAGGCGTCGTCGATGCCGACCGGCTCGACCTTGCCGGTCTCCTGATGCAGCCGCTCCTTCACGAAGGTCTCGGTCTCGGCCAGTACCTTGGTGATCGGCCCGTTCAGCCACATCGCCGTATCGATGTTGTGGGCGAGCAGATCGCCGGTCACGCCCGAGCCCGCCGCCTTGACGTCGAGCCGCCAGAGTGCTGCGCCGCCCTGCGGCACGTCCTCGGCGATCGTCCAGTCCTGCAGGAACTGGGCGCGGTAGTGGTAGGGCCGGCCGATCCGGCCCTCCTCGACCAGCTGCCGCGCCAGGCTCACCGACGGCACGCGCCGATAATTGTACCAGACCATGGTCGGCACGCCGGCACGCTCGACCGCGGCCACCATCGCCTCGCCTTCGGCCACGTCCATGGCCAGCGGCTTCTCGCACAGGATCGCCTTGCCGTTGGCGGCGGCCGCCAGCGCGATCTCCTTGTGCAGATTGTTGGGTACGCAGATGTCGACCGCGTCGATGTCGTCGCGCGCGACCAGCTTCTTCCAGTCGGCCTCGACCGAGCCGTAGCCCCAGGTCTCGGCGAACGCCTGGGCCTTGGTTGTGTCGCGGGCGCAGACCGCCTGCAGCACCGGCCGGCGCTCCAGCTCGGGGAAGAAGTTCGCGACCTTGCGCCAAGCGTTGGAATGGGCCCGGCCCATGAAACCGTAGCCGATCATGCCGATGCGATAAGGGGTGCTCATGCCGCCACCTTGGTCCAGGCCCCGTTCTTGCGGCTCGAACCGACCACGGCCTCGATGAAGGCGACGCCGGCGACACCGTCGGCCACGGACGGGGCGAGAGTCGCGCCGGGATCGGGGGCGCGGTTCTCCAGCTTGGCCCAGATCAGCTCTGCGGCGTCGCTGTAGATGGTGGCGAAGCCCTCCAGATAGCCTTCGGGATGGCCGGCCGGGACCCGGGTCACGCGCCCCGCCGCCTCGTCCGCTCCGGCACCCGCGCGGCGGATGAGCTGGGGCGGTGCGCCATAGGGCGCGAAGTGGAGATAGTTGGGGTCCTCCTGCGCCCAGCTCAGGCCGCCCTTGTCGCCATACACCCGCAGGCGCAGGGCGTTCTCGTTGCCGGGTGCGACCTGGCTCGCCCAGAGCATGCCCTTCGCCCCGCCTGCAAAGCGCAGCATGACGTGGGCGTTGTCGTCGAGCGCGCGGCCTGGGACGAAGGTCGACAGGTCGGCGCTCAGGCTCTCCGGCGCCAGGCCGGTGACGAAGCTGGCGAGATTCATGGCATGGGTGCCGATGTCGCCGGTCGAGCCCGCTGGCCCGGAGCGCGCCGGGTCGGTGCGCCAGCCTGCCTGCTTCTGGCCAGTATCCTCGAGCTTGGTCGAGAGCCAGTCCTGCACATACTCCGCCTGCACGACGCGGATCGTGCCGAGCTTGCCCTCGGCTACCATCTGCCGGGCCTGCCTGACCATCGGGTAGCCGGTATAGTTGTGCGTCAGGACGAAGGCGCAGCCAGACTTCTCAACCAGCTCGGCGAGCTTGCGCGCATCCTTGAGTGTGGTGGTCATCGGCTTGTCGCAGATGACGTGGATGCCGCGGTCGAGGAACGCCTTGGCGGCCGGGAAATGAACATGGTTGGGCGTGACGATCGCCACGGCGTCGATGCCGTCCTTGCGCCGCGCCTCGCGCTTGGCCATGTCGGCGAAGTCGCCGTAGCAGCGCGCCGGATCGAGGCCTAGCTCCGCGCCCGATGCCTTGGCCTTCTCGGGCGTGGAGGCGAGCGCGCCCGCCACGAACTCGTAGCGGCCATCCAGGCGGGCGGCGATCCGGTGGACCCCACCGATGAACGCCCCCTGCCCGCCACCAACCATCCCCAGGCGCAGCTTCCGGCGCGGCCCGGCCTTCGCCTGCGTGCTTTCCCCGACCATGCTTCGTCTCCCTAGCGATCGAGGCCGAGCGCACGGCGGTTGACGGTCTCATCGGGCGCGCCGCCGGTATAGTCCTCGAAGTTGCGCTCGGTGACCTTGATCAGGTGGGCACGGACCAGCTCGGCGGACTCGCGCGCGCCCTGCTCGGCGTCCTTGAGACAGCACTCCCACTCGACCACGGCCCAGCTGCCATAGTCGTATTGGGTCAGCTTGCTGAAGATGGCGGTGAAGTCGACCTCACCGTCGCCGGGTGAGCGGAAGCGCCCGGCGCGGTTCACCCAATCCTCGAAGCCGCCATAGACGCCCACCTTCCCGGTGGGGTTCAGCTCGGCATCCTTGACGTGAAACGCCTTGATCCGCTCGTGGTAGAAATCGATGAACTGGAGATAGTCGAGCCCCTGCAGGACGAAGTGCGAGGGGTCGTAGTTGATGCAGCAGCGCGGATGGTCGTCGACCTTGCCGAGGAAGCGCTCGAACGAGGCCCCGTCGAGCAGGTCTTCACCCGGATGGATCTCGTAGCAGACGTCGACCCCCGCCTCGTCATAGGCATCCAGGATCGGCCGCCAGCGCCGGGCGAGTTCGATGAAGGCGGTGTCGATCAGGCCCTTGGGCCGCGGCGGCCAGGGATAGAGGTAGGGATAGGCCAAGGCGCCGGAAAAGGTGACGCTCGCGGTCAGGCCCAGATGACGCGAGGCCTGCGCCGCCCACAGCATCTGCTGCACCGCCCATTCCTGGCGCGCCTTGGGGTTGCCGCGCACCTGCGGCGCCGCGAAGGCGTCGAAGCCCTCGTCATAGGCCGGGTGCACCGCCACGAGCTGGCCCTGCAGGTGCGTGCTGAGCTCGGTGATGACCACACCGTGCCGACGCGCGGTCTCGGCCACCTCGTCGCAATAGTCCTTGCTGCCCGCGGCACGCTCCAGGTCGAAGTGGCGCTTGTCCCAGGTGGGGAGCTGCACGCCCTCGTAGCCCAGGGACGCGGCCCAGCCGCAGATCGCGCCCAGCGAATCGAACGGCGCGGCATCGCCCAGGAACTGGGCGAGATAGATCGCCGGACCCTTGATGGTCTTCATGCTCATGCCTCCCTTTGGTGCCGCACCCTAGCGAAGCCGCATCCAGTTTCAACCGCATCGGCGGGGCTCCACGGAAGGTCTGTCACGACCCTGTCACGCAGAGAGGGCAATGAGGCCGTCACCGAGGGCACCGTCCGCCGGCGCGGGTTGCGCACGGCGACCGTTCTGGTGTTCGCGCGCGGACGCCGCCGGGGCCCCGATGGAACGAGAATCAGAGGTGCTTCATGGACCGTAGGTCGTTTGTCGCCCTGTCGGCCAGCAGCGGACTGGTCGCGGCCTCCGCCACTCTGCTGCCACGTCTCGCCTTCGCCCAGAACCTCCGCCTCACCGGAGCCGGCGCGAGCTTCCCCTTCCCGCTCTACTCGACCTGGTTCCAGGCCTACAGCCAGGCGAGCTCCGGGCTGGAGATCGACTACCAGTCGACCGGCAGCGGTGCCGGCGTGAAGTCGCTCATCGCCCGCACCGTCGACTTCGCCGCCAGCGACGCGGCAATGACGGACGAGCAGATCGCCGAGGTCGACGGCGGCGTCATCCTGCTGCCGATGACCGCCGGCGAGATCGTGCTGGCCTACAATCTGCCAGGCGTCACCGAGCTCAAGCTGCCGCGCGAGGTGTACCCGCTCATCTTCCTCGGCGAGGTCACGAGCTGGCGCGACCCGCGCATCGTCGCGGCCAATCCGGGCGTCGAGCTGCCCGACACCCCAATCACCGCCGTCCGCCGCTCCGACGCCAGCGGGACGACCTTCGTGTTCACGAACCACCTCGCCGCCATCAGCGAGAAGTTCAAGAGCACCGTCACGCCGGGCACCAACCCGCAGTGGCCCGGTGCCAGCAACCTGGTTGCCGCCCCGCGCAACGACGGGGTGACCGCGACCATCACCCAGACCCCGGGTGCGATCGGCTACATCGAGTGGGGTTATGCCAAGCTCACCAATACGCCGGCGGCAACGCTGCAGAACGCAACAGGCAACTACGTGGCGCCGGGTGGCGAGGGTGGCCCGCTGGCGCTGGCTGGCGCCAAGTTCAACAACGACGACGATCTGCGCGGTTGGCTGACGGATCCGAGCGACGCGCAGGCCTATCCTGTCGCCACCTTCACCTGGATGCTCTTCTACAAGAAGCAGGACGCCGCCCGGGCGGGCGCGCTGCGCAGCTTCGTCGAGTGGGCGTTGAAGGACGGTCAGGCGATGGCCGATCAGCTCGGCTACATCCCGCTGCCGGAATCGGTCGTCAGCAAGGTGAGCGCCCAGGTCCCGAATATCGGGTCCGTAGGGGCCTAATGCCCTATCGGGGTTGCGGGGCCGTGCTGTGCCCGTGTCTCCGCATGGCCGGCTGATTCCTGTCCGCGGCGAGACAATCCATGGCAAGATCCAATCCACTCGCCCAAGCCGTCGGCTCGCGCTCGATCTCGCAGCCTCCCAGCGGTACCGAAAGGACGTTCCACCGCAGTTTCTCCATCCTGGCGATGCTCTGCGCGGCCGGCATCATCGTGCTGGTCTTCGCCATCGTCTGGGAGATCGCGCGTCAGGCCGTGCCGGCGATGGTGGCGCAAGGTCCGGGCTTCCTCTGGCGCGGCGTCTGGAACGCGAGCACCAGCGAGTTCGGCATCCTGCCCGAGATCTGGGGCACGCTCTACAGCTCGCTCCTCGCCCTGGCGATCGGCGGCTTCTTCGGCGTCACGGTCGCGGTCTTCCTGACCCAGGATTTTCTGCCGGCACGCCTCGCCGCAGTGTTCCGCACGATCGTGGAGATGCTCGCGGCGATCCCCTCGGTGGTCTACGGCCTGTGGGGCATCTTCGTCGTCATCCCGCTGATCCGGCCGGTCGCCAACTGGCTGCACGAGACGCTGGGCTTCATTCCGTTCTTCGGCACCTCGCTGAGCGGCCCGGGCCTGTTCCCTGCAGCACTGGTCTTGGCGATCATGATTTTGCCGACGGTCGCCGCGATCTCGCAGGATGCGCTCCACCAGATCCCCTACAAGGTGAAGGAAGCCGCCTACGGCATGGGCACGACCCGGTGGGAGGCCATCCTCAAGGTGCTCCTGCCCACGGCGAGCGGCGGCATCTTCAGCGGCCTCGTGCTCGGCTTCGGCCGCGCGCTCGGCGAGACGATGGCGCTGGCCATGCTGATCGGCAACGCCAACCAGATCAGCCTGTCCCTGTTCGCGCCCGCGAACACCCTGGCCTCGCTGATGGCCTCCAACTTCCCGGAGGCTGGCGGCACCGAGCGTGAGGCGCTGATGTATGCGGGCCTCGTGCTGCTGGCGGTGACCCTTGCCGTGAACATCATCGGCTCCTGGCTGCGCGCCCGGACCCAGCGACAGGACCAGAGCTGACCATGGCCGCTACCAGCCTGCAGGTCGGGCTTGCCCGGCCGAGCCTCGACCGCTCCTTCACCGAAGGCCGTGCCGTCAAGAGCCTGCTGCTGACGATCGGCGCCTGGCTGATGGTGCTGATTGCCAGCGTGCCACTGTTCTCCGTGCTCTACATGCTGATCGTGCGCGGCGGGGCCAGGCTCGGCACCGCCCTGTTCACGCAGCTCCCGCCGGCAGGCTTCATGCCTGGCGGCGGGTTCGGCAACGCCGTGATCGGCACGCTGGTCATGGTGGGCATCGCCTCGCTGATCAGCATCCCGCTGGGCGTCCTGGCCGCCGCCTATCTCTCCTACCTCGGCCCCAACAGCCGACTGACCGCGGTGGCCCGGTTCCTGTCCAAGGTGCTCACGGGCTTCCCGTCGATCCTGGCCGGCGTGTTCGGTTTCGCCATCCTGGTCCTGACCTTCGGCACCTACTCGGCGGTGGCGGGCGGCGTGGCGCTGGCGGTGCTCATGCTGCCGACGGTGGTCCTCACCGCCGACGAATCGATGCGCACCGTGCCGACCCGGATGAAGGAGGCCGCGGTCGGCATCGGCTGCACGCCGACCCAGGTCGTGTGCAAGGTGGTGTTGCCGACCGCTTTGCCGGGCATTCTGACGGGCATCATCCTCGGGATCGCCCGCGTCGCGGGCGAATCGGCGCCGCTCCTGTTCACGGCCCTGTTCAGCAATTTCTGGCTGTCGAGCCTGTTCGAGCCGACCGCGTCCCTCTCGATCCTGATCTACAACTTCTCGAGCATGCCCTTCCCGAACCAGATCGAGCTCGCCTGGGCCGCCTCGCTGGTCCTCGTCTTGATCGTGCTGTTCTTCAACATCGTCGCCCGTCTGGTCGGGCGGCCAAAAGTGTGATCCGCGAAGGAACTGGACGATGAACGCCATGTCCGCCGCCGTGAGTATCAACCCGCACATGCGCGCCCGCGCGGCTTCTGCTGTAGCCGCTGCGCCGGTCCTTGCGATCGACTGCAAGGTCGACAAGATCTTCTATGGCGAGTTCCTGGCCGTGCGCGATAGCCACGTGCCGATCGAGAAGGGCAAGATCGTCGGCTTCATCGGGCCCTCGGGCTGCGGCAAGAGCACCGTGCTGCGCAGCCTCAACCGCATGAACGACCTGATCGCCGTGTTCCGGTTCGAGGGCTCGGTGGAGTTTCTCGGCCAGGACATCTATGCCAAGTCCGTCGACCCGGTCTCGGTGCGGCGCCACATCGGCATGGTGTTCCAGCAGCCCAACCCGTTCTCGATGAGCATCTACGAGAACGTCGCCTTCGGCCTGCGGCTCAATAAGTTTAAGGGCGACATGGACGAGCGTGTCGAGCACGCGCTCCGCCGCGCCGCCCTGTGGGACGAGGTCAAGGACAAGCTCAAGGCCAACGGCCTGTCCCTCTCCGGTGGCCAGCAGCAGCGCCTGTGCATCGCCCGTGCGGTCGCCACCGAGCCCACCGTGCTCTTGATGGACGAGCCCTGCTCCGCCCTCGACCCGATCGCCACGAGGCGCATCGAGGAGCTGATGCTGGAGCTGAAGAAGGAGTACACGATCGCGATCGTGACCCACAACATGCAGCAGGCGCAGCGGGTCGCGGACGAGACCATGTTCTTCTCGGTCGACATCTCCAAGGGCGGCCGGACCGGGTATCTTGTCGAGTCCGGCCCGACCGAGCAGCTCTTCTCCGACCCGCAGCAGCAGCTGACCAAGGCCTATGTGAGCGGCCATTTCAGCTAGCGCCATGGGGCGGGAGAAGGCGACGCGCGAGGCGCGGATCGATCTTTTGCGCGTCGAGCGCTGCCTGCGGGAACTGCAGGGCGAGTTCGCGAGGATCAATGCGAGCCTCGAGAGTCCGCGCGAGGCCCTGGACGAGGAGGTGCTGGCCAATCTCCTCGAGGGCTATGCCTATGTGAACCGGATGCTGGCCTACGGCGTCGACCCGTTCCGGCGCGGCCAGCACGCCCATCTGCTCGAGCTCAACAATATCGTGCTGTGCGGCACCGATCCCGATGCACGGCGGCGATTCCACCGGCACATCGAAGCCACCGAGGCCCACTTCTACGAGACGCCGGGCGGCGGCATCCGGGACGTCATGGAGTGGTACGAGCGCCATCCGGACGACGACGTCTGGTGCAAGGCGTCGGGTGTCTACATCCACGCGCTGAGCGAGCCGCAGCTGTTCATCGAGGGGAATCACCGCACCGGCTCCCTGATCATGAGCTACATGCTGGTACGCGCGGGCAAGCCGCCCTTCGTCGTCAAGCCGGAGAACGCCAAGGGCTATTTTGATCCCTCGACGCTGATCCGGATGACGCGTAAGCACACGCTCAAGGCGCTGTGGCAGCTGCCCAAGATGAAGAAGACCTTCGCGGCGTTCCTCAAGGAGCATGTCGACAAGCGCGCGCTGGCCAAGGCACCGGTCGAGGCGTGAAGGCGCAGCAGCAACGGAACCAGCAGGGGTGAGCGGGATGGAGGAGCAGGACAAGTCCTGGATCGAGGCCGAGCTCGAGGACAGCTTCGACGAAGAGCTCGAGATGGAGATCGACGACGAGCGCATCGCGCGCGAGCTCAAGTCGATCACCGATCACCGCCACAAGTCGACGATCGACCGCCGCTTCTACTTCCACGAGCTGTTCCGCCTCCAGGCCGAGCTGGTCCAGATGCAGGACTGGGTGCAGCATACCGGCTACAAGCTTGTGGTGATCTTCGAGGGCCGGGATTCCGCCGGCAAGGGTGGCGTGATCAAGCGGATCAGCCAGCGCCTCAACCCGCGCGTCTGCCGTGTGGTCGCCCTGCCCGCCCCGACCGAGCGCGAGCGCACGCAGTGGTACTTCCAGCGCTATGTGCCGCATCTGCCGGCCGGCGGCGAGATCGTCCTGTTCGACCGCTCCTGGTACAACCGCTCCGGGGTCGAGCGGGTGATGGGCTTCGCCTCGCCCCAGCAAGTCGAGGAGTTCTTCCGCGACGTGCCCGAGTTCGAGCGCATGCTGGTCCGCTCCGGCATCAAGCTGGTCAAGTACTGGTTCTCGATCACCGACCAGGAGCAGCAGCTCCGCTTCATGATGCGCATCCACGATCCCATGAAGCAGTGGAAGCTGAGCCCGATGGACCTGCAGTCCCGCGTCCGCTGGGAGGCCTACACCAAGGCCAAGGAGCAGGCGTTCGAGCGCACCAACATCCCCGAGGCCCCCTGGCACATCGTCGAGGGCAACGACAAGAAGCAGGCCCGGCTCAACTGCATCCACCACCTGTTGCAGCAGATCCCCTATCAGGACGTCCCGCACGAGCCGATCGATCTGCCCAACCGGGTCTTCAATCCCGACTATGAGCGCAAGGTGCTGCCGGACGAGCTCTACGTCCCCAAGATCTACTGACCGCAGGCCGGCGCCCTGATAGACTGCGGCGCCCGGTTGGTCGGCCTGGCGTTTTTGCGTGCCGGGAATGAGCGGGCGCCAGCGGAGTGTGCGCCGGCATCATGGGCTCCAGCTTCGTCCGCCGACCTTCGACCCTGTTCGGCCTGGTGGTGGTGCTCGCCACCGTGCTCGCTGCCTTGCTGGCACCGCACCTCGCCCCCTACCCGCCCGACGAGCAGTTCTTCGACGGCCTGACCCTGGAAGGGGCGCCCCTGCCGCCCGATGCCCGGTTCTGGCTCGGCACCGATCTGCTCGGCCGTGACCTGCTCTCGCGGCTGATCTGGGGCGCGCGGACCTCTCTCCTCATCGGCGTGGTGGCGAACGGGGCTGCCGTGCTGCTGGGAACGATGCTCGGCGTGATCGCGGGCTTCGTCCGCGGTTGGTTGGGTGCCGCGATCATGCGCTTCACCGACCTGATGATGGCGTTCCCGGCGCTTTTGCTGGCGATCGCGTTGGCTGCGATCTTCCGCCCCTCCCTGTGGATCGTGGCGCTGGTGATCGCCCTCGTGAACTGGGTGCAGATCGCGCGCATCACCTACACCGAGACCACGGCGCTGTCCGAGCGCGAATTCATCGAGGCGGCACGCGCGGTGGGCGCCGGCCCCTGGCGCATCCTGCTCACCCACATCCTGCCGCATCTCGTGCCGACCATGCTGGTCTGGGGCACCCTCGGCATCGCCACCACGGTCCTGCTCGAGGCGACGCTGTCCTATCTCGGCGTCGGCGTGCGCCCGCCGACCCCCTCCTGGGGCAACATCATCTTCGAGAACCAGACCTGGTTCGCGACCGCCCCCTGGCTGGTGTTCTTTCCTGGGGCCGCGATCCTGCTCCTGGCACTCGCCTTCAACCTCCTCGGCGACAGCCTGCGCGACGCGCTCGACCCGACCCAGCGCGGCCGCGAGTGATGGGCCGCTATCTCGCGCGCCGCTTCGCCCAATCGCTGCTCATCCTGCTCGGCATCACCCTGGTCACCTACCTGCTCCTGTTCCTGTTGCCGGCCGACCCGGTGCGCCAGATCGCAGGCCGCAGCGCCACGCCCGCGGTGGTGGAAAGCATCCGCAGCCAGCTCGGTCTCGGCCTGCCGCTCTGGCAGCAATATCTGCGCTACCTCGGCAACCTGCTGCAGGGTGATCTCGGCCGCTCCTACATCCAGAAGACCGAGGTCACGACACTGATCCTGTCGCGCCTGCCGGCGACGCTCCTGCTCATGGCCGGCGCCATCGTGGTCGAGCTGGTCATCGGCCTGACCGTGGGCATCCTGGCCGCCTCGCAGCGCGGCCGCCCGCTCGACCGCGGGCTGATGGTGGCCTCGTTCGCCGCCGTCTCAGCCCCGCAGTTCGTGGTCGGCATCCTCCTGCTCTATCTGTTCGCGGTGCAGTTCGCCTGGCTGCCGCTCGGCGGCTACGGCACCTTCGCCCATCTGGTCCTGCCCGCGCTGACCCTGGGCCTGCTCGGCGGCGGCTGGTACGCCCGCATGACCCGCTCGGCCCTGGTGGACGTGCTGCGCCAGGACTACATCGTCACCGCGCGCGCCAAGGGTGCCGGCTCGGCCCGCGTGCTCCTGGTCCACGCGCTCCGCAACGCCGCTTTGCCCATCGTCGCCATGATCGGCCTCGACATCGGCATGTTCATGAGCGGGGCGGTGGTGGTGGAATCGGTGTTCGGCTGGCCCGGCATCGGTCAGCTCACCTGGCAGGCGATCCAGACCGTCGACATCCCGATCATCGTCGGCGTCACCACGGTCGCGGCCGGGTTCATCGTCCTGGGCAACCTGCTCGCGGATCTGGTGGCACCCTTCGTCGACCCGCGGATCAGGCTGCGCTGATCATGCGCTCCCTGACCCAGACTGTCAGTTCCGACTCAGTCATCTCGCTCCCGGCGAGTGCCAGTATGGTCGCGACGCAATCGGCATCGTCGGCGACGAGCCGATACTCATTGAGTTCGAGGAACAGTTCGAGCGCAACCAGCGTCGTACGCTTGTTGCCATCGACGAAGGGGTGGTTCCGCGCGATGTCGAAGGCATAGGCGGCTGCGAGCTCGGCCACGTCGACATCGGGGTCGTAGGCGGCAAGATGCATCGGCCGCGCCAGCGCGGATTCCAGCAGACCCAAATCGCGGACTCCTGTGGCGCCACCATGCTCGGCGATCTGTTCGTCGTGGACGGCGAGCACGACGGACTGCGCCACCCAAACCCAGTCGGCCATGCCTACTTCGCAAGTTCCCGCAGGGCGTTGCGCCGCCGTTTCATGATCGCGCGGGCCTTGTCGATCTGCTGTTCGAAGGCGGGATCATAGGGCGTGATGCGATAGCCGTCCGCCGCCTCGGTTAGGTAGACGATATCGCCCTTCTCCACCTTCAAGCGGCTCACGGCCTCCTTGGGCAGCACGATGCCGACCGAGTTGCCGATCTGGGTAATTTTCAAGGCGAGCATGGCAGGCCTCCGACGTTAGAACATTCGTTATAATGACCAGCCATCGCCGCTATGCAAGGCATCCTTGTCGACCGACACCCCGCGCTGCGCTAATTTCCATCTCAAGAGCGAGGGAGGCAGGAATGAAGAAGTTGCTGGCGAGCAGCGCGCTGGCGCTGGTGCTTGCCGCGTCCGGACCGGCCATGGCACAGGATGCGCCGAAGCAGGGCGGCGAGATGATCGTCACCTACAAGGACGACGTCAGCACGCTGGACCCGGCGATTGGCTACGACTGGCAGAACTGGTCGATTATCAAGAGCCTGTTCGACGGGCTGATGGACTACAAGCCCGGCACCATGGAGCTGGTGCCGGATCTCGCCGAGAGCTACGAGATCGCGCCCGACGGCCTGACCTACACCTTCAAGCTGCGCCCCGGCGTCAAATTCCACAATGGCCGCGCGCTGGTGGCCGAGGACATCAAATATTCGATCGAGCGCGTGCTCGACCCCGCGACCCAGAGCCCCGGGGCCGGCTTCTTCGGCTCGATCGAGAGCATCGCGACGCCCGACCCGCAGACGATCGTGTTCAAGCTGTCGCGGCCGGACGCGACCTTCCTGCACGTCATGGCGATCAACTTCGCCCATGCCGTGCCCAAGGAGGAGGTCGAGAAGTACGGCGCCGATTTCGGCAAGCACCCGGTCGGCACCGGCGCCTTCAAGCTCGCCGACTGGACGCTCGGCCAGCAGCTCGTGCTCGAGCGCAATCCCGACTACTGGAAGCAAGGCGCCCCGCACCTCGACAGGATCACCTTCCAGGTCGGCCAGGAACCCCTGGTGGCGCTGTTGCGGTTGCAGCGCGGCGAGGTCGACATCCTCGGCGACGGGATCCCGCCAGCCAAGTTCCTCGAGGTGATGCAGAGCGCCGAGTGGAAGGACAATGTCGTCGAGGGCGGCCAGCTCCACACCGGCTATGTGACCATGAACGTCAACGTGCCGCCCTTCGACAAGAAGGAGGTGCGCCAGGCGGTCAACCACGCGATCAACAAGGACCGCATCGTCAAGCTGATCAACAACCGCGCGGTGCCGGCCAACCAGCCTTTGCCGCCCTCGATGCCGGGCTACGCCAAGGACTATCAGGGCTACGCCTACGACCCGGCCAAGGCCAAGGAGCTGCTCCAGGCGGCCGGGCTGGGCGATGGCTTCGAGACCGTGCTCTACGCCAACAACACCGACCCCAACCCGCGCATCGCCCAGGCGATCCAGCAGGATCTGGCCGCGGTCGGCATCAAGGCCGAGCTGCGCACCCTCGCCCAGGCCAATGTGATCGCCGCCGGCGGCGAGAAGGAGGGTGCCCCGATGATCTGGTCCGGCGGCATGGGCTGGATCGCCGACTTCCCCGACCCCTCCAACTTCTACGGCCCGATCCTCGGCTGCGGCGGTGCCGTCCCGGGCGGCTGGAACTGGTCGTGGTACTGCAACGAGGCGCTGAACCAGAAGGCGGTCGAGGCCGATTCGATGGCCGATCCGGCCAAGGGCGAGGAGCGGCTCAAGCTCTGGCACGACATCTTCGTCGACATCATGGCCGACGCGCCCTGGGCGCCGGTGTTCAACGAGCAGCGCTTCACCATGAAGTCCGACCGGCTGGGCGGGCCCGACGCGATCTTCGTCGACCCCGTGCACATCCCGGTCCATTACGACGAGGTCTACATCAAGGATGGCCAGTAGCCACACGATCCATCGCCACCAGCACCATCTCGGCTGGGACAACGCCAATCCCCCGGCGCTGGAGGTTGCGCCGGGTGACACGGTGGAGTTCGAGACCGTCGATTCGTCGGGTGCCCAGCTCGCGGCGAGCTCGACCCTGGCCGATCTGGCCGCCCTCGACTTCGGCAAGGTCAACCCCGTCACCGGGCCTGTGCGCGTGGCCGGGGCCGAGCCGGGCGACGCGCTCAAGGTGACGATCCTGTCTTTCCAGCCCTCGGGCTGGGGCTGGACCGCCAACATCCCGGGCTTCGGCCTGCTCGCCGACCAGTTCGCCGAACCCGCCCTGCACATCTGGAAGTACGATCCGACAAGCCTGGAGCCGGCCGCCTACGGGCCGGGCGGACGCGTGCCGCTCAAGCCCTTCGCCGGCACCATCGGCCTGGCCCCCGCCGAGCCCGGGCCGCACTCGATCGTCCCGCCGCGCTGTTGCGGCGGCAACATGGACATCCGCGACCTCGCCGCCGGCACCGAGCTCTACCTGCCGGTCCAGGTGCCGGGTGCGCTGTTCTCGGTCGGCGACACCCACGCCGCCCAGGGCGACGGCGAGGTCTGCGGCACCGCGATCGAGAGCCCGATGTCGGTGGCGCTGCGCTTCGATCTGGTGAAGGGCGCCAACCTCAAGATGCCGCGCTTCACCACGCCGGGGCCGGTGACGCGCCATCTCGACGAGGCCGGCTACGAGGTGACGACCGGCATCGGCCCCGATCTGATGCAGGCGGCGCACGCCGTCAGCGGCATGATCGATCGATCTCGCGACCCGCTTTCGGCATGGCGCCGGTCGAGGCCTACATGCTGTGCAGCGTCTGCGCCGACCTGCGGATCAGCGAGATCGTCGACATGCCGAACTGGGTCGTCTCGCTCTACTTCCCGCGCCTCGTCCTGCAGTGAGCGAGGCGGGCGCGACACCCGCTCCCATCCTCGAGATCGACGGGCTGGAGATCGGCTTTCGCGGCGAGGCGGGCGTCACGCCCGTCGTCGAGGGCGTCGGCCTCGCCGTGCCGCCGGCGGCACCTTGGGCCTGGTCGGCGAATCCGGCTGCGGCAAGAGCCTGACCGCGCGCGCCGTGATGCGGCTCCTGCCCGAGCCGCCGGCGGTCGTGCGCGCCCGCCGGCTGCGGCTCGCCGGGCGCGAGCTGCTCAGTCTGTCCGAGCGGGCGATGCGCGAGGTGCGCGGCAGCACCGCCGCCATGATCTTCCAGGAGCCGATGACCTCACTCAACCCGGTCTGGACCGTGGGCTTCCAGATCGAGGAAAGCCTGCGTCTGCACACCGACCTGCCGCCAGCGGCGCGGCGCGAGCGCGCGATCGAGCTGCTGCGCCGCGTCGGCGTCGGTGCCGCCGAGCGCCGGCTCGCCCAATACCCGTTCGAGCTGTCGGGCGGCCTGCGGCAGCGGGCGATGATCGCCATGGCGCTCGCCTGCAGCCCACGCCTCCTGATCGCCGACGAGCCGACCACCGCGCTGGACGTCACCGTCCAGGCGCAGATCCTCGACCTGCTCGCCGGCCTGCGCGCCGAGCTCGGCATGGCGATCCTCCTGATGACCCACGATCTCGGCGTGGTGGCCGAGCTGTGCGACCGGGTGGCGGTCATGTACGCCGGCCGGATCGTCGAGGCGCCGGAGCCTGTTCGCGCGGCCACTGCACCTACACCGCCGGCCTGCTCGCCGCGATGCCGCGCCTCGGCCGCCCGCGCGGCCCGCCTGACCACCATCCCGGGTGCCGTGCCGCCCCGGGCCGCCGCCCCGCCGGCTGCGCCTTCCGTGAGCGCTGCGGCCGCAGCCAGCCGCGCTGCGCTGTCGAGGCCCCATCCCTGGCACGGCTGGCCGCCGGCCACGCCGCCGCCTGCTGGAACCCGCAGCCGTGAGCGACACGGCACCGCTGCTTACCGCGCGCGGCCTCGTCACCCGCTATCCGTTGCCGGGCGGCGGTGCCGTGAATGCCGTCGCCGGCGTCGACCTCGATCTGTTCCCCGGCGAGACCCTGGCCGTGGTCGGCGAGTCCGGCTGCGGCAAGTCCACCCTCGCCCGCTCGCTGCTGCGACTGATCGAGCCCACGGCCGGCAGCGTCCGTTTTCTCGGCCAGGACGTGCTCGCCCTCGGCCCCGCCGCCCTGCGCCGGCAGCGCCGGGAGATGCAGCTCGTCTTCCAGGACCCGATGGCCTCGCTCGACCCGCGCTTCACCATCGGCCGCACGCTCGCCGAGCCGATGCTGGTCCACGGCGTCGGCACGAGTGCTGAGCGGCACGCCCGGGTCGCGACCCTCCTGGACCTGGTCGGCCTCGACCCCGCCGCGGCGCAGCGCTATCCGCACGAGTTCTCCGGCGGCCAGCGCCAACGGATCGCCATCGCCCGCGCGATCGCGCTGGAGCCGCGGCTGGTCGTGCTCGACGAGCCGGTCTCGGCGCTGGACGTCTCCATCCAGTCGCAAGTCCTCAACCTGCTCATGGACCTCAAGGCCCGGCTCGGCCTGACCTACCTGTTCATCACCCACGATCTGGCCGTGGTCGGCGCCATCGCCGACCGGGTGGCGGTGATGTATCTCGGCCGGATCGTCGAGGACGCCCCGGTCGAGCGCCTGTTCGCCGCCCCCGCCCACCCCTATACCCGCGCCCTGCTCGCCGCCGTGCCGGTCCCCGACCCGACCCGCCGCCGCGCCCGCGCCCAGGTCCTAGGCGAGCCCCCCAGCCCCGAGCACCCGCCCCCCGGCTGCCCATTCCATCCGCGCTGCCCCAGCGCCGAGGCGATCTGCCGGACCGACCCGCCCGAGCCCG
>JBGAKU010000353.1:0-4662 GCA_044224255.1 Geminicoccaceae bacterium | reverse complement strand
CCACTTGGAAGCGCACTCTACCTAGTCGACGAGACCGGGCGGAAACTGCATTCCGTTAACCCAGTCATGTCGGCTACAGGCTATACCTCTACGCCATTGAATGATGGACAGATACAGCTAATCAGCAGCTTCCGAAATCTGCCAAAGGCTTCTTTCCCTGGGTTGAGCGTACTTACGCTGCTTTCCCGTTCGTTATTGGGTGAACAAGACAGATATAGACGATTTTTGTTTGCTTGGACAGCACTTGAGATATTCATAAATACGGTGTTCTCGAGCCAGCGCCAGCAAATTTTCGAGAGATTTACCCAAGATATATTTGGAACCGCGAGCGCACAATTCCTCGAGCGCGTTCACACTATCGCTGACGGGAAATTCTCGTTGCAAGATCGTTTCGTTGGCGTTCTATCTTATCTTGACTGCCAGGATTGGAGATCGCTTCAGCAGGAATTTGTCAAGATCAAGAAAATCAGAGACCAATACATTCACCAAAAGTCAATTGAAGATGGCACACTGCCTCTCAATGATGTTATAGCTCTTACTACTAGCCTTCTTCGCCAATACGTCCTTATGAAGTCAAAAGAGCCTAGTCGCTGACTCAAGATTGGCTCTTTGAGTGCTGACCGCATCCACACGCCTGGGAGTACGGTGTCACTCAATCTGCCGCCTACACGCAGCTAGTGGTATGGATCAAACGGATGATTCCCGAACTTGACCGCCGATTGCGGTCGGAGCCGCTGCAGGGAACATTGTAAGCCGCCATAAATGAGGGAATCAAACGTTAGGTTCATACCACTAGGTCCTTCCGACCGCCCTCCCCGCGATCGGCTGCGCATATTGCGGCTCCGTATCCCACGGGAACAGGATCCACGTGTCCTGGCTGACCTCGGTCACAAAGGTGTCGACCATCGGGCGGCCGGCCGGTTTGGCGTAGATCGTGGCGAAGTGGGCCTTGGGGAGCATCTCGCGGACGATGCGGCCGGTGGCGCCGGTGTCGACCAGGTCGTCGACGATCAGCCAGCCGGCGCCGTCGCCTTCGCTCGCAACCGATTTGAGGACCTCGGCGGCGCGCTGGGTCTCGTGGTCGTAGGAACTGATGCAGACCGTGTCGATGACGCGGACGTCGAGCTCGCGGGCGATGATGTGGGCGGGGACGAGGCCGCCGCGGGTGATGGCGACGATGCGCTCGTAGGGGCCGCGCTCGGCCAGGCGCCAGGCCAGCGCCTTGGCGTCGCGGTGCAGCTGCTCCCAGGAGACGGGGTAGTAGTGGCGGACGGGTTCGCTCATCGAGGGCTCGCAGGGCTGGCGGGTGCGGTGGAGGTGCTCGCCCGGCACGCCACTTGTCAAGCGAGCGCCCGCGGCTACCCTGCCCTGCCCGCCGCGAAGGACATGGACGCCATGGAAGAGCCGGAGATCAGGATCAAGCCCAACACCGGCATCGGCCGCGATCTGAGCGTGCTGTCGGTCGACGAGCTCCAGCGGTTCATCCAGGAGCTGGAGGGCGAGATCGTGCGGGTGCGGGCCGAGCTGAAGCGCAAGGCCGACGTGCGCGGGGCGGCCGAGGCGCTGTTCAGGCGGCCGCCGGGGGCCGAGCCCGGCTGATGCGCTTCTGCGCCGCCTGCGGGGCCGAGGTCGAGCTGCGGGTGCCGGAAGGCGACGACCGCGCGCGCTCGGTCTGCCCGGCCTGCGGCACGATCCATTATGTCAACCCGAAGATCGTGGTGGGCTCGGTCTGCACGCTCGGCGAGCGGCTCCTGCTGTGCCGGCGGGCGATCGAGCCGCGGCGGGGCTTCTGGACCATCCCGGCGGGCTATCTCGAGCTGGGCGAGTCCGCCGAGGCCGGTGCGTTGCGCGAGGCCTGGGAGGAGGCGCGCGCCCGGATCGAGCTGGAGGGCCTGCTGGCCGTCTACAGCGTCGAGCGGATCGGCCAGGTGCAGCTCCTCTACAAGGCGCGGCTGCTGCACGAGGACGTGGCGGCGGGGCCGGAGAGCCTGGAGGTGCGGCTGGTGGGGTGGGAGGAGATCCCCTGGGAGGATCTCGCCTTCCCGACCGTGCGCTGGATCCTCGAGCGGGCGGGTGCCGTGCGCGGGCAGGCGGGGCCGCTGGTGACCGTGGGCAATCCGGGCGGGCGGCAGCCCGGGCCGGTGCCGGGCGAAGGCGGCATCTAGCGGGAGGGCGGCGGATGGAGGCGCTGAGCCTGACCCTGATCGGCGGGCCGACCGTGCTGATCGAGGCCGGCGGGGCACGGCTTCTGACCGACCCCACCCTCGATCCGGCCGGCGGCAGCTACGCCCTGCCCCACGTCACGCTGGAGAAGCTCACCGGGCCGGCGCTCACGGCGGACGGGCTCGGCCGGCTGGACGCGGTCCTGCTCAGCCACGACCAGCATGCCGACAATCTCGACCATGCCGGGCGCGACCTGCTCGGGCGGGTGCCGCTGGTGTTGACCACCGAGGCTGGGGCAGCACGGCTGGGCGGCACCGCACGTGGGCTGGCACCATGGCAGAGTGCGACGCTGCCCGGCCCGGATCGGCTCGTGGTGACGGCAACGCCGGCGCGCCATGGCCCGGTCGGGATCGAGCCGCTTGCCGGCGCGGTGGTGGGCTTCCTGCTCGGCAGGGAGGAGCCGGGCGACCTGCTCTACGTCACCGGCGACACGGTCTGGTACGAGGGCGTGGCCGAGGTGGCGCGGCGCTGCCGGCCGCGGGCGGTGCTGCTGTTCGCCGGGGCGGCACGCACGCGCGGCGCGATCCACCTGACCATGGACGCCAACGACGCGCTGGAGACCGCGGCGGCGTTTCCGCACGCACGGCTGTTCGCGGCGCACACCGACGGCTGGGCGCACTTCACCGAGAGCGGCGAGGCGCTCGAGCGCGCCTTCGCCACCGTCGGGCTCGGCGACCGGCTGACCGTGCTGCGGCCGGGCCGCACCGAGCGGGTCGCGGCGTGAGGCCGGACCGGAATCCTTGACATCCGAGGCCGATCTGTTCTAGCGGCACGGCATGGACATGACGCGCCTTCTGGCCCTGCGGGCCATCGCACGACGACGACGCGGGCAAATCGCCGCCCGCGTCACCCGTCCGGCCGCCTGATTCGGCGCGTCTTCCGGCGGGTGGCCCTCCCACCCGACACCCGCTGGACCAGACCATGCTCGAACTGTCGCACGAAGGGCCCGAGGACAGGCCCGAGATCGAGGCCCTGCTCGACCGGGCCTTCGGCCCCAACCGGCTGAGCAAGCGCTCCTACCACTATCGCGACGGCATCACGCCCCTGCACGCCTTGTGCCTGCTCGCGCGCGAGCGCGGCGTGCTGGTAGGCTCGATCCGCTACTGGCCGATCCGGCTCGGCGCGCGGCCGGCGCTGCTGCTCGGGCCGCTCGCGATCGAGCCCACGCGCCAGGGCCAGGGGATCGGCCGGGCGCTGACCGAGACGAGCCTCGCCCGGGCCGAGGCCCTGGGCTGGCGGCTGGTCTTCCTGGTCGGCGACCCCGGCTACTATGCCCGCTACGGCTTTGCGGTGGCGCCGGCTGACATCGTCATGCCCGGCGAGAGCCCTGCCCGGCTGCAGTACCGCACCCTGCTCGGGGCGGCACTGCCGGTCGAGGGCGGGGTCTTGTCACGCGCGGGCGTCGAGCCAGGCGAGCAGCGGCTCCCTGAAGCCGGGCAGGCCCTTGTAGCCGGCCATGCCAGGCTCGAGCTCGCGCAGGCGGGCGGCCATGGCGCGGGCCACGGCCGCATCGGCGGCGATCTCGGCCAGCGGGCGGACCAGGGTGCGGATGGTGAAGACGACGGCCCCGGTCTGCGGCAGGCGGCGCAGGGTCTGCCGCTCGACCCGCAGCCAGAGCTGCTCGCCGGCCTGCTCGGGCGTGAGGTCCTGCCGGGGCACGCGGGCATGCGGGTGGAATAGCTCGGGGTCCTCGACCACCGACCAGTTCGCCCGCCAGACCGGGCGCTCGACCGCGAGATTGGCGAGGAATCGCTCGGCCGCACCGGCCAGCCGCGCCTCGAAACCGGGCACCGGCCCGTGGATGCCGCGAAAGGGCTGCCCCAGCTTCTCGCCCAGACGCCAGTGCGCAGGAAAGCACAGCATGGCGGCGGTGAGCGCGTACTGGCCATCCTCGCGCCGCTGCAGCAGGCAGAAATCTTCCTGCGCCAGGGTGGCGAGATCGGCGAGCGCCCCCTCCGCGGGCGGCAGGGCGAGGAAGGCGTGCACCATCGCCACCAGCTCGGCCACCGCGGCCGCCGATCCGGGCAGCTCGGCCAGCACCTCCTTCGGGCGCTCGGCGAGCAGCCGCGCGCGCTCTTGGGTCTCGGTGACGAAATGCTCGTCGCGCCACAGCCAGTCGGCGGGATCGAGCGCGTTCAGCCCCATGGCGAGCTTCCAGGGGCCGTCCAGGAACACGAGCGGTAGCTGCATGGCGGGGTTGGAGCCGGCCGCGGCCGCCCAGTCAAGGCCGCCCGATTGCGCGCCGGTGCGGTTTGCGGGTACAAGCCGGCCACCGGGGCGTAGCTCAGCCTGGTAGAGCGCCAGCTTTGGGAGCCTGCTCGCTGTCATCTTCGCTTCGACCTTTTTCTGTTAACTGTCATTGACTTAGCGGCCTCGCCCTCCGGCGGGGCCGTCTCTTTTTCGGGAAGACTACGGGGCAGGTGTGCCATTCCTGCCGCC
>JBGAKU010000352.1:0-4683 GCA_044224255.1 Geminicoccaceae bacterium | reverse complement strand
TCTGGCGGGGGAGGGCCGGGGTGGGGGTTGGACTTGCTCACCGGCCGCCGAGGATGGCGATATAGTCGGTGACCCAGCGGTAGTAGGGCACGCAGCCGGCCTCCTGGGTCGTGCATTTGCTGACCGGCGTGCGCCAGAAGGCGATCTTCGCGAAATTGTCGAAGCCGTTGGTGGAGCAGCCCGCATCGGTCAGCAGCTCGTTGCCCTTGCAGGCGGCGGGCACGGAGGGGACGGAGCCGAACCAGGCGGCGAGATCGCCCTGCACCTTGGGCGAGATCGAGTGTTCGAGCCACATGTAGGCGCAGTTCGGATGCTCCGAATCGGCGTGCATCATGGTCGTGTCGGCCCAGCCGGTCGCCCCTTCCTCGGGGATCGTGCTGGCGATCGGTGCGCCCTTGCTCTTGAGCAAATTGACCTGAAACGGCCAGGAGCCCGAGGCGACCACGCCCTCGTTGGTGAAGTCGTCGATCTGGACGAAGGCGTCGTGCCAGTAGCGGTGCACGATGCCGCGTTGCTGGCGCAGGAGGTCGAGGGCGGCCTTGTACTGGTCCTCGGTCAGCTCGTAGGGGTTCTTGATCCCGAGCTCGGGCTGGTGGTGCATCAGGTAGTTGGCGGCATCGGCGATGTGGATCGGGCCGTCGAAGGCCTGGATGCGGCCCTTGTTGGACTTGCCATCGGGCAGGGTCTGCTCGGCGAACACCACGTTCCAGGATGTGGGTGCTGTGTCCTTGAACGCCTGGGTGTTGTACATCAGGACGTTGGGGCCCCACTGGTAGGGCACGCCGTAATGCTTGCCGTCGACCGTATGCCAGGGCGCGGATTGCAGGCGTTCGTCGACCGTGCTCCAGGAGGGGATCAGCGCGGTGTTGATCTCCTGCACCTTCTTGCCGGCGATCAGGCGCAGGCTGGCGTCGCCCGAGGCGGTGACGAGGTCGAAGCCGCCCTCGTTCATCAGGGCGACCATCTCGTCGGAGGTACCGGCAGTCTTGACGGTGACCTTGCAGCCGGTCTTGGCCTCGAATTCGGTGACCCAGTCGAACGCCTTGTCGGTCTCGCCGCGCTCGATATAGCCCGGCCAGGCGACGATGCTGACCTCGCCCTCGCCGGGCCCCAGCTGCTCGACCATCGCGGCCGCCGGCAACGCAGCCAGAACCGCCCCAGCCACGAGGCCGGCGGTCGCCAACGGACGGTGCATTGCTCCACTCCCTCGCCCATCTAGCCGCGCTCGCGTCGCGGCCGTTCTGTGATCCCAGCATGCCGCCGGGCCGCGGGTCTGGCAACGGCCGCCGGCCGTCTCATAGGGCAGCAAAGGTCAGGGCTCGGTCTCCAGCCGGCGGAGCAGCGCCAGGAAGCGCGGATGCTGCCGCAGCAGATCGAGGTCGCTGTCGTGGCGCAGCCACGCCTTCCGTTCCTCATTCGCCCTGGGCATGGAGCGCTCCAGCAGCTCGAGGGCATTGTCGATCTCGCCGAGATGCGCGTAGCCGCAGGCTACGTTGTACAGCGTGAAATAGTCGTCGGGCTCGATGGCCAGAGCCAGGGTCAGCCACTCCCGTGCCCGCTCCGCCTGACCGAGAACGGCCAGGCTGATGCCGCCGAGGTAGGCTGCACGAGCATTGTCCGGATGGCGCTCCAGCTCGCGCTGCGCCCGCCGCAGCCCCTCGGCCGCCGCAGCACGGCTGTCGGCCGGCCGGTCGAGGCTGCGATAGATGTTCTGCAGCAGGCAATGCGCCTGAAAGTCGTTGGGCTGCATCTGTGCCGCCCGCTCGAACAATGCTGCCGCCTTCACCATGTCGCCTTCGACAAATTTGGCTCGCCCGTAGAAATACCAAGCCTCGAACAGATGTGGATCGAGCCGGAGCGCCGTCTCGAACTCGTGCTCGGCCTCCGCGAAACGCCCATGGACGTAGAGGGCCAGGCCGCGGGAGGCGTGAGCCTCCGGCAGGTCGGGCTGAAGCGCCAGGGCGCGCACGCTGGTGGCCATGATGACCGATGGAGAGGCGCCGGCGACCGAGTGCAGATAGAGGAACGCGTCGCAGTCGGCGATCGCCGCCATGGCATGCGCGAACAGGGGGTCGATCGCGCAGGCGCGCTCGAACAGATGGCGTGCCACCGCGTAGGAGCGCTTGTCGTGCCGGTGGAAGAACTGCCGGCCCTGCAGGTAGAGCTGATATGCCTCGACATCGGTGGTTGGCTGGCCCGCCAACGCCTGGCGCTCCGCGGGGAGGAGCCGAACCTTGAGCGCATCCACGATGTTCCGGGTGATCTCGTCCTGGACGGCGAAGATGTCGGTGAGGTCGCGGTCGAACCGCTCGGCCCAGACATGGCCGCCGTTCTCGGCGTCGATGAACTGGGCGGTGATCCGGAGCCGCGTGCCGGACTTGCGCACGCTGCCTTCCAGGACATAGCGGACGCTCAGCCGACGGCTCAGCTCGCGCACGTCGACCGACTTGCCTTTGTAGGCGAAGGTCGAGTTGCGGGCGAGCACGAACAGCCCGGAGATCTTCGAGAGGTCGGTGATCAGGTCCTCCGACATGCCGTCGCTGAAATATTCCTGCTCGGCGTCGCCGCTCATGTTAACAAAGGGGAGTACCGCGACCGATGGCTTCGGTCGCTCAGGACCTATGGTGTCCAGTACCGAGGCCGCGCGATCAAGCTTTGGCTCTAACGTCACACGGTGAACGCGCACGGGACGCTCGATGTTTTTCAAACTCTGCGGTCCGAGGTCCTCGAATTCGACCTCGAGCTTGTTCACGACATGCTCGCGAACCGTTTCCGAGACGACGATGCCACCCGGCATGGCCAAGGCCTCAAGCCGTGCCGCAATATTTACGCCGTCGCCGTAGACGTCCTCCTCATCTGCCATGATGTCGCCAAGATGGACTGCGATCCGGAAGCTGATGCGGTGCGCGTGATCCTGATCGGCGTTCCAACGCGCCATGGCCTGCTGCACCAAGATCGCGCAGCGCACGGCCTCGACCACGCTGACGAACTCGACGATGGCGCCGTCGCCGGTCAGCTTGATGATTCGGCCACCATGCTCCGCAATCAGGGGTTCGAACTGGCTGCGCCGCGTTTCCTGCAGCCGCGCCAACGTGCCGGCCTCATCGACGCCCATGAGCCTGGAGAAGCCGACGACGTCGGCCACGAGAATCGCGGACAGCCTGCGTTGCATCCGGCACCTATCGGCCCCGCCGACGCACAAGGCGAGCGCGAACAGGCTACCGGACGCTGCAGGGCAAGGCCACGCCGAACCCTGGATCAATCGCTGGGCGGCGGGCGGTCGACGGCCCAGGAGGGGTCGGCACCGAACGGATGGTCGATGAAGAAATACCACAGCCGTCCGGGCCGCGTCGGTGCACCTCCATGCCCGCGCGGTCCGCACCTGGGGCAGGGAGCGTCATGGTCCGTGAGTCTGGGTTCGTGCCGTGACCTGGGGAATTCCTGCCAGCCGAGAGGCTGTCTTACGGAAACCGGAGTGCCCGGCGTGATCCGGCTGAATGATCTGGAAGCCTTCGTGGCGATCGTCGAAGCGCGAGGGCAGAGCGCAGCGGCCCACCGGCTCGGCCGGTCGCTGCAGTCCGTCGCCCGGTCCCTCGCCACCCTGGAGAGCGCTTCGGGCGTCCAGCTCATCCGGCGCAACACGCGGCGCTCGCGGCCCACGGAGGCGGGACGCGCGTCCTTGCTACGGGTCGCGCCGGCGCTGGCCGAGATCGAGGCGGCAAGGCGCGAGGTCGCCGAGGTCGGAGCCGAGCCCTCGGGTCTGCTGCGGATCGGCTCGCCAGCGGCGTTCGGGGCGGCGCATGTGGTGCCGGCGGTACGCGCCTTTCTGGAGCGTCATCCACGGGTCGAGGTCGAACTCGTGACGTCCGACCGGCCGCCCGACCTGTTCGAGCAGCGGCAGGACCTGGCGATGCGGATCCGCGAGCTGCCAGACTCCAGCCTCAAGGTGCGGCGGCTGCGCTCGATCCGGGTCGACGGGCGGTTCCGCACCGACGGCACGACGGCGATCCACGCGGCGGTGGCGCAGGGTCTGGGGCTCGGCCGGGCGCCGCTCTGGCAGATCCGTAGCCTGATCGAGCAGGGAATGATCGAGCCGGTGCTCGAGGAGTTCGAGTCGGCGCGGCTGCCGATCTAGGTGGTGTGGCCGGCCGCGCGTCAGCCCACGGCGAAGGTGCGGCTCTTCGTCGACGCGCTGGCGCGGCACCTGAAGGGCACGCGCCTGTAGGCGTTGATGGCGCTCAGCGCAGATGCGGGCGGAGGCTAGCCTTTCTCGTGGCGGTGGTGCCGCCAAGCCCGGCTCAGCGGCGCGGCCGCCTCGGCGCCGGGGAGCGCCGCTGGGGCGGCGGCCGGCCCTCACGCAGCGGCTCGATCCGGACCGACGGCTCCTCCTTGTCCGGGCGGGCGGCAGCGGTGGCGAAGCGTTCGGCGGCGTGCGCGGCGATCTCGAACCGGGTCTCGCGATCGGATACCTTGATCGAGCCGATCTCGCGCTTGGTGACGTGGCCGCGGCGGCAGATCAGCGGGATCAGCCAGCGCGGGTCGGCGTTGCGGCTGCGGCCGAGATTGATGCGGAACCAGACGAAGTCGCCGTCGGGCCGAGCTGGCCGCTCGCGCTCCCGGGGCGGCGGCTCGGGCGCGTGCTCGATCAGCTCCTCGGGCTCGGGCAGCTCGGTCCGCACACGC